>JAFUPC010000034.1 GCA_017481495.1 Clostridia bacterium | reverse complement strand
GGTCATCGACAATCCGGCGCGGGATGTGTATCTTGCGGGGGTATTGAAAAGTCCCCTGTTCCGCGTGACGCTGGATGAGCTTGTCTATCTGCGGCGGCAGTATCCGCACGGGTCGCTTTACGATGCGCTGTGCGGCTTCACAGAAGAAACGGGATATGCCAAAGGGACGTATTTCCTTGAAAAACTGGCGCACTACCGCCGCCGCGCCGAGGGGATGCCCGTTGACCGGTTTTTGTGGTATCTCTATCAGGACACGGGCATTCTGTCGCTGGTCTACGAGCGGGAACGGCATGAGCTGTTCGATTCCCCGGACGACAATGCGCCAAGCGCCCAGATGCGTGCGAACCTGATGATGTTCTACGAATATGCACGGGCGTTTGAAAGTGGCAGTTTTCAGGGGCTTTACCAGTTTGTTCTGTTTATCGGCAATATTATTGATGAAAAACAGCAGATGCCGCCGGTGCTTCTGTCGGGCGACGATGCGGATGCGGTGCGCATCATGACCGTTCACCAGTCGAAAGGACTCGAATTTCCCGTCTGCTTTGTCTGCGGATGTGGAAAAAAATTCAACGACAGCGACACGCGCGCATCGGTTCTGCTTGACCGGGGTGCCGGCATTGCGACGTATCTGCGCGATGAGACCGGTTTTGCCCGCATCAATCATCCGGCAAGGGAATGCGTCCGCCGCGCCATCCGTGATGCGGCAAGGGAAGAGGAAAAGCGGATTTTATACGTTGCGCTGACACGGGCAAGAGAACAGCTGTATCTGTGCGCCGCGGCAAAGGAGCCGCAGAAGCTCTTTGACGAAATGCACCTTCTGACGGAGAAAGATGTCACCGCGCAGTCCCTCTCCGATGCGGGGAACGTCCTTGTATGGCTGTTTACGGCACTTTCCGTCACAGGCGAGCACGGGGCGGCGGTGTGCGATGTGCAGTTCCCGACCCAAAATCCGTTTGCCGAAACGGTGTCGGATGCCCCCGCCGCAGATGCGCCGCGTCTGACCTTGGAAACGAAAGAAACCGGCGGTCTGTCTCTGTATGCGGTAAAACGGAAAATTGATGCGGCGCTGTCCTTTGTCTATCCCGATGCAGTGGAGACAACGCTCCCGTCAAAGCTGTCCGTGTCGGAATTGCACCGGATGCGCACGGAAGCCGCGAAAGTCGCGAATACCGAAAAAAACCCGGATACGGATTTGTCCGACACCGGCGAATCCGCCGCGGAAACCGCTCCGGAGCAGCGTTATGCCATCCCGCGCTTTTTGCAGAATCCGGAAAACGATGCCCCGACACCCGCAGAGCGGGGAACAGCGACCCACGAATTCATGCAGTTCTGCGATTATAATGCACTTGCCGACATCGCGTATCCGCCCAGAGAACGCATTGCGCGGGAGATCGAGCGGCTGACCCGGGGACAGTTCATCACAGAGGAGACCGCCGCGCGCATCGACCGGAAAACGCTTGGCACATTTCTGTCAAGCACGTTGTTTGCAAAGCTCGGACGTGCGGCGGAAATCCGGCGCGAGGTGCGGTTCAATCTGTATGTGCCGGCAAGGGCTGTCCCAACCCACGATCTGCCCGGAAGAGAAACCGCGGGGGATGCAAGGATCCTTATGCAGGGTATTGTGGACTGCTACTATACCGACGAGCGCGGGCGCGTGATTCTCATCGACTACAAAACCGACCATTTCCGCCGCGATCAGCTCGCGGAACCCGCCAAAGTCGAAGCTATTCTCCGCGCGCGCCACGGGGAACAGATGTCGTACTACTGCGAAGCGGTCGAACAGCTTCTGTGCCGTCCGGTGTATGATGTCAGAATCTATTCGTTTGCGCTGGGGTATGATTTTTCGGTGCTGTAAAAGGAGTTTGGATGCAAGGTGAATCATGCCTGTTTCAGAAAAGCGAAATTCGCCTGCATTTGTAATACTATGTTTCTGCTAAGTCTTTACATTGGCGAGAACAGAAGCGGAAAGGTTCGCACGAGAAACCTTCCCCTTGGGGAAGGGGGACCGCGTAAGCGGTGGATGAGGTACGTCACCGCGTCTCGCGGTGACACGAAAATCTTTCGCACCGCTGTGAGTACTCCCGCTGTAGGTGTCCTATATCGATGTTCATAAAGTATTTGCTGATGATTGGAAAGAAAAGTATCTTTCTACACAGAACACAGAGAAAAGTTTTCTGTTATCTGCCGTATTTATCATTTTGAGCGGGAGTACCAGAGGCAGTGCGAGAGATTTATTGATTTTTACCTCATCCACCGCTAACGCGGTCCCCCTTCCCCAAGGGGAAAGTTTGTTGCGCGAATCGTTCTGTTTGTGTTCTCGCCGATGTAAAGTTTTAGCCGAAACAGCGTACTACAAAAACAGAGAAAACCGTGCCCCAATCCATAAGCTGACAACATCAGCCGCCCACCTCTTTACCCAAAATTCCCATAAACTTTTCGTAAAATTCCAACAAAATTTTCATAACCTCTTGCAATTTTCTGTGAAATCATGTATAATATAGAAAAAAGGACAGGAGGATCCCTTTATGAAACCGAAAAACCTGACAGCAGCGGTACTTCTGCTGCTGACCCTCTGCACCGTATCCTGCGGCTCGTCCGACGGTACATCCGCCGTCACACAGGCGGCAAGCGAAAGCGTGACGACAGCACCTGCGGAGACGGAGACCGAACGCCTGTATGACAATGTGGAAAACAAGGACTACGGCGGAACCACCTTTGACATCCTGACCGCGGGCAACTGGTCGAACGAGTGGACGGAGATCTACGAGTTCACGGCGGAGGAGGAAAACGGCGAACCGATCAACGATGCGGTTTACGCCCGCAACCTTGCCATTGAGGAACGCTTCAACGTCGAGATCGTGGAGCACAACTATATGGGAATCGCAGTCGGAGGCGGCACAGGCAAAGGCTCACAGTTTATCGAAAAGAGCGTCCTTGCGGCGGACTGCGCATACGATGCTTCGCTGATGGGCGCGTACGATGTTTCCACGCTTGCGTACAACGGGTATCTGCTCGACCTTCTGACCGATGTGCCGAATCTCGATCTGACCCAGCCGTGGTGGGATCAGAAAGCGGTCACGGACGTCGCGATCCTCGACAAAGTCTATTACACAACCGGCGATATTTCTACCATCGACAACGACTGCACGTTCTGCATTCTGTTCAACAAGAATCTGCTCGGAACCTACGATATGGAAAGTCCGTATGAACTGGTGAAGAACGGCACATGGACCATCGAAAAGTTCGTCACAATGGCGTCCCAGATCTCCACAGACGTCAACGGTGATTCCAAATATGATGAAAATGACCTCTACGGTCTGTGTGTCTGGCAGGACTCCATGATGGGTATGATCAATGCCGCAGGCGGAATGTTCTGCTCCGTCGGCAATGACGGCAAGCTTGCGCTGACCCTCAACACGGAACGCAACCAGTCGATGTTTGCAAAGTGGATCGAGCTTGCCGCAAACCAGAACATCGCGTATTCCATTTTCCACTCCGGCGACAATATTGAAACGATGTTTGCCAACGACCAGGTGCTGTTCTACACGCGCTATCTCTGCATCATCAAAAAGTACCGCGATATGGATACCGACTTCGGCGTTTTGCCGTATCCGAAATACGACGAAGCGCAGAAAGAGTATTATTCCACGGTCGCGCCCTACGGATGCTCATTCCTCTGCGTGCCGGCGGTTCTGGAAGATGTCGATATGACCGGCCGCGTGCTGGAAGCAATGGCGTGCGAATCCCTGTATACCGTCACCCCGGCATACTACGACATCACCCTGGAGGGCAAGACCCTGCGCGACGACGAGTCGTCCGAGATGCTTGACATCATCCTTGGAAACCGCGTGTTTGATTTGGGTCAGTTCTATCAGGTCGGCGGCTACAATGAGGAGATCATGAATCTCTACCGCAACAAGAAAACGGATTTCGTTTCCATGTACGAAAAATTTGAAAAGAAAGCACTGAAAAAGCTGGACGAGATCAACGAAGCGTTTGCGGCGGTGGAGTGAGCTGCGGAAATTCCTTTTCCCCCTTGACAAACCCACAAAAACATGGTATAATAATACCCAATCAAAACAAAAGCTGTGAAAAGAACCAGTACGCACCCCGGAAAGACCTACAGAGAGAAGGCATTTGGTGAGAGCCTTCAGTCGGACGGAACACCCCCATGCGGGATCTGTCCCCGGTGTCGGAACCCCTCTTTGAGCTGCGCCCCGAACGCACTGTGCTTCTGAAATGCAGGCAAGTAGGCGGCGCCGGGTTCTCCCGTGACAGAGAAACGGTATCGGAAGTGTTCCGGCTGTGCGCCGGTGTCCTGTATCGGACGTTCCTTTTTGGGAAAGCCCTGCCCGTACCGGATGAGTGCGGGCATTTCTTTTTTTCATCGAAATTCTCGAAAACCGGGTGGTACCGCGGACTTTGCATGGTTCGCCCCGGACGGATACGAATGTCATTGATCAGATGATGTCGGTGTCTGTCCGGGGTTTTTGTTTTGTAATTATATCATATATCATGGAGGAATTGTATCATGAAAGTATCACAACTCATCGGAGAACGGACAAAGGAACGTCCAGCGGACTGCACGGCGCCAAGCCACACGCTAATGATGCGCGGCGGGTATCTGTGTTCCGTGGCAAGCGGCATTTGGTCGCAGACCTCGGCACTGCGGCGCGTGACACGGAAAATCGAGGACATTCTGCGCGGGGAAATGGAAGCCATCGGCGGGCAGGAGGTACAGCTTCCGGTCGTTATGCCGGCGGCACTGTGGCAGGAATCGGGACGGTATGAAAGCATCGGCGCGGAAATGGCGCGATTTTCCGACCGGAACGGCACACCCATGGTGCTCGGCATGACACACGAGGAAGCGGCAGTGCATCTGGTGCGGGAATACGGGCGGCGGGCAGAACGGTATCCGTTCATGATCTACCAGATCCAGACGAAATTCCGCGATGAAGCGCGCCCGCGCGCAGGTCTGATCCGGGTACGGGAATTTACGATGAAGGATGCGTATTCGTTCCACACGACACAAGCGGATCTGGAAGACTATTATTCCGAATGCCATCGCGCGTATGAGCGGATCTTTGCAAAAGTCGGGATACCGGAGGTCGTGTCGGTTCTCTCGGACAGCGGCATGATGGGCGGGGCGGTCTCGCATGAATTCATGCTCCTGACCGACATCGGGGAAGATTCGATCGCCGTGTGCGCGGATTGCGGATTTCATGCAAATACGGAGGTTCTTCGGCGCGACGACGGCATCTGTCCCGTCTGCGGAAAACAGAGCATTACGGTGAAGCGCGGCATTGAGGTCGGCAATATTTTCCAGCTCGGAACGAAATACACCCGCGCGATGCACATGACCTACCGTGCGCAGAACGGAGAGGAGCGGCATCCGCTGATGGGGTGCTACGGCATCGGTGTCGGACGGCTTGCGGCGGCGGTCTGCGAGGTACGGCACGATGACAGAGGACTCGTGTGGCCAATGCGCATTGCTCCGTGGCAGGTGCATCTGTGTGCGGTGCGCGCGGATGATGCGGCGGTGCATTCGACAGCCGATGCACTGTATAAACAGCTGTCATCATGCGGCATCGAGGTTCTGTACGATGACCGCGACGTCCGGGCGGGGGTCATGTTCGCGGAAGCGGATCTCATGGGCGTGCCGCTCCGGGTTGTCATCAGTCCGCGGAATCTGGAAAACGGCATGGCAGAGCTTTGCTTCCGGGACAGCGGGGAAGTGCGGATGGTGCGCACTGAAGCACTGTGTACACAGATCAGCCTGTTAATCCGTTCACAAAGTTCCGAAAGTTAATTTTCTGACAAACGCCGCGCCCCCTTGACTTTTTTCGCGAGATGTATTATAATTATATCTGAATTTTTTATTTCCGGGTGGGATTACGATATGAGTAAAAGTCAGAAGAATTATATTTATCACCTGATGTTTCCGGCGCTGATTTATAGCTTTTTCACGGGAACGCTGGTCGGTGTTGTGATCGTGCTGTTCAAATATCTGGCAAATCTGGCCGGTACTTGGTCGGGAAAGCTGTATGATGCGATGCGGGCAAATCCGAAGGTCACCCTCGGCACGGCCGTATTTCTGTGTGCGGCGGCAGGGGTTTACCTGTTCGTTTACCGGCGGCACGGCAATCTGCGCGGCGGCGGCATTCCGACCTCCATCGGCATTCTGCGCGGACTGATTCCGTTCAACTGGGTTCACAATGCGGTCGGGGTCTTTTTCCTGTCGCTCCTGACCTTTTTCATCGGCGTTCCGCTCGGAACGGAGGGGCCGAGTGTGCAGATCGGTACGGCGCTCGGCCGTGGTATGACACGGATTTTTGCAAAAAAACACGCCGCGTGGGACAGGTATATTATGACAGGAGGCGCGTGTGCGGGCTTCACCGCGGCAACGGATGCGCCGATTTCCGGCATGATGTTTGCTATCGAGGAAGCGCACCAGCGCATCTCCCCAATGATCATTCTGGTTTCCACCGTTTCCGTCACCGCTTCCAAAATCGCCTGCGCTGCGCTGTCGCCCCTGCTCGGTGTATCCACCCGCCTGTTTCCGCAGATGACACTGCCGGTATTTTCCTTGAGCGGTTTGTGGCTTCCGGTGCTGATTGCCATCGCGGTCGGTCTGTTCTCCGTTGTTTTTCTGAAATATTACATCGTTCTCCGCCATTTCTGGAAGCGGCATATTATCCGCCTGCCGGAATATGTACGCATTCTCGGTGTGCTCCTGCTCACGCTCGGATTCGGCCTTTTGTCCGACAATTTCCTGTCTTCCGGTCATCATATGATCGGGGAACTGATGGAGGGGCATCTCGTCTGGTATCTCTTGCTTGCGTACATCGTCGTGCGGTCGGCGCTGATGATTTTTGCCAACAGCGCGGGCATCACGGGCGGTATGTTTCTGCCAATCATGGCGCTGGGCGCGATGATTTCCTCCGTCATCGGCGGACTGCTCATCACCTATACGCCGCTTGGCAGAGAATATTATTCTATCATTGTCGTGCTCGGTATCACCTCCTGTATTGCCGGGATGATGAAAATGCCCCTGACCGCCGTGGTATTTGCCATTGAAGCGCTGTCCGCGCACGAGAATATCATTCCTGTACTGCTTGCATCGTTCATTTCCTATTTTATAACGGAGATCTTCGGCATGGAATCCATCAACGACCGCGTGCTCGGACACCGGCTTGCCGATATGCGGGGAGACCGTGCGCCGACCGTCATGGATCTGTACGTCACGGTGCAGAAAGATACGTTCGCCGTGGGAAAGCAGATCCGCGACATCTTCTGGCCGGCGAACACCTTCGTTCTGTCCGTCCAGCACGCCGCCGACGACAATGCCGAAATGGACGAACGCGGCGAGAAGACCCTGCGCGCAGGCGACCGTCTCCATGTGTGCTATTCCACCTACAACGAGGAGGACACGCGGTGCGAGCTGTTCGCCATCGTCGGGGAACAGGAATACACGGAAGCGTTCCGGTATCCAATGCACGCAAAACACACCGGAAAACCGTGACCGGGTGCCTTGTCAATATTCACAAAAATATGTGCCATATTTTGGCAATTCTGCCGAAATTCAAGAAATTGTAACGAAACTATTGCTTTTCTGCGAAGAATGTGATAATATGTTTACAATACATTTACATCGGAGGTTTTTCCAATGAGAAGAACAAGACGACTTACCCTGTTTCTGATGATCGCGGCGCTCGTCCTCTCCATGTCCTGCATCCATGTGTTTGCGGACGCGGAAACCGAAGCCGTATCTCCGGAGACCCAGGCGGAGGAAGTGATAGCGGCACCTGCCGTCGATGCGGACTCCATGACCTATGAAGAAGCGGTTGCTCTGCTTGATTATGTGGATACGCTCGATGACGGCGCGGAGGCTTATGCCGACGAAAACGCCGAACTCATCGACCGCGCAAACTACATTATCAACAAGCACGACATTGCGGCTTACGCAACGCCGCTGTCCCTGCTCCCGCCTGTCATTGCCATTGCGCTGGCACTGATCACCAAAGAGGTGTATTCCTCTCTGTTCATCGGTATCCTTGTCGGCGGTCTGCTTTATGCCGGCGGCAATCCGGTTGCGACGATCGAGCACATCTTCCCGAACGGCATGATCGCACAGCTGTCTGACTCATGGAACGTCGGTATTCTGATTTTCCTTGTCATTCTCGGTGCAATGGTCATCATGATGAACCGCGCGGGCGGTTCCGCGGCGTTCGGCCGCTGGGCATCGACCCACATCAAGTCCCGTGTCGGCGCACAGCTTGCCACCATCTTGCTCGGCTGTCTTATTTTCATTGACGACTATTTCAACTGCTTGACGGTTGGTTCCGTCATGCTCCCCGTTTCCGACAAGCACAAGATCTCCCGTGCGAAGCTCTCCTATATCATTGATGCGACCGCGGCACCGGTCTGTATCATCGCGCCGATTTCCTCGTGGGCGGCGGCTGTCACCGGCTTTGTTGACGGTGCAAACGGGCTTGATCTCTTCATCCGCGCCATTCCTTACAACTTCTACGCACTGCTCACCATCACCATGATGATTGCGCTGGCACTCATGAAATTCGATTATGGTCCCATGGCACTGCACGAAAACAATGCGGTAAACGGCGATCTTTTCACCACGGGCAACCGTCCGTATGTCGCGGCAGACGAAGCAAATGAAAAGGGCAAGGTCATCGACCTTGTTGTCCCGATTGCCGTGCTGATCGTCTTCTGTGTCATCGGCATGGTCTACACGGGCGGATTCTTCGACGGCGAATCCTTCATTGATGCGTTCTCGAACTCCGACGCATCCGTCGGCCTTGTCTTCGGTTCGTTCATCGCGCTCGTCATTACCGTCATCTATTACTGCTGCCGCCGTGTCATTTCGTTTAAGGACTGTATGGCCGCACTGCCCGAGGGATTCAAGTCGATGGTTCCTGCTATCCTCATCCTGACCTTCGCATGGACGCTGAAAGCCATGACCGACAGCCTCGGTGCCGCAACCTACGTCGCGGAAATCGTCGAAGCATCTGCCGGCAGTCTCCTCAACTTCCTTCCCGCCATCATCTTCCTCATCGCCTGCGGACTGTCGTTCGCGACAGGTACCTCCTGGGGTACGTTCGGTATCCTCATTCCGATCGTTGTTGCTGTCTTCGGCGGCGACCTCGGCAACGAGATCATGATCATCTCCATCTCTGCCTGCATGGCAGGTGCGGTCTGCGGCGACCACTGCTCCCCCATCTCCGATACCACCATCATGGCATCCGCCGGTGCGCAGTGTGACCATATCAACCACGTCTCCACGCAGCTGCCCTACGCGATCACTGTTGCCATCGTTTCTTTCGTCTGCTATCTGATCGCAGGATTTATCAGATCTGCTTGGATTGCGCTCCCCATCGCGATTGTGCTGATGGTTGCAACGCTGTTTGTCATCAAGACGATGACGGCGAAGAAGAGAGCGTAACGCTTTCCCCAAACTATCATCAAAAATTCATGAAAGGACATACGACAATGACAGTATCTTGTACTATGTATAACATGATGACTGTATTCCAGCGCGCCGGATCCGTCCAGATTCCGTCGGGCTTCCATTGTCGTGTCTGAATTTCCGTACCCTCCATTCGGGTATTCACATTCCGGTTTATGACGGTGCAAGTTGGAAGAACTTCGATTTGCACCGTTTTTATTTTTTTCAGAAAGGAGGCAGGCAGTATGCCGGAACAGTCCGTTCCCCACAGGGAAGAACAGGATTCTGATCAGCAATCGTTTTATAAGCAAAAACATAACAGAAAAGGAGAATTCCATGAAAACAATCGACAAAACCGTTCTGGCAGGCTACAATGCCGGAATCGAAAGAAACCGTCTGAGAATAGGAATCGGACGTATTGAATTTATGCGGACAAAGGAGATTTTGCTTGAAACGCTGCCCGAAGCTCCCGCGGTCATTTATGACATCGGCGGCGCGTATGGAGAATACGCATGGTGGCTTTCGTCCCTTGGGTATGAAGTTCACTTGTTTGACTTGTCTCGAACAAACATCGGAATGAGCGCGGAATTGGCGGAAGAATATCCGGGTTGTTCCCTTGCATCGGCGGAGGTGTGCGATGCCCGTTCCATTCCCAGACCGGACAAAAGCGCCGATGCGATTCTGCTGATGGGACCGCTGTATTCCATCACGGAGTACGAGGAGCGGCTTCTTGCAATCAAGGAATGCCGCAGATTATTGAAAGACGACGGATTTTTATTTTCCGCCGCGCTGACACCGTACAGTGTTCTCGTTTCCCGTCTTGCTGTTTATCATGAAGATGACAGTAAAAAGCGCAGGGAACTGGATGACCCGGCTGTGATTTCCATGATTGAAAGGGCACTCGCAGATGGGTGTTATATCAATCCGGAACGGAAGATTGCTGACGGACTGGGCTCCTCTCATCTTCATACGGCAAAAGCCCTGAAAGAAGAATTGCTTTGCGGCGGATTTGAGACGCGCACAGTTTACGGCGTGATGGGCGGCGCGTGGCTGGCACCAAACATTGAAGAACTTCTGGAACATGAGGAAACGAGAAATGTGCTGATGAAAACCGTGCGTATGATCGATACCCATGAAGAAATCATCGGTCTGGCGGGACATCTGCTTGCCGTTTCACGAAAACATCTGCCGACGGCGGATGACAGAAACTGAATAAAACGGAACGCACCGTACATGAAGATCTGCACAGTGCGTTCATTGATTTTAATGGATTTTTTTCGGTCGTTTTCCGTTATTCAACTTTATAAAAACTTCCGCGCAATCAGCGCCCGCGCTTTTTCGCTGTAAAGGCGGAACCGCTCCATGTCCGCATCTGCATACCGGTTGCCAAGCATGATCCATTCACAGTATTCGTAAAAGAGGAAATAATTGAGCGTCCGCCGGTAGTCTTCATAGGAGATCCCGTGCGCCCGCACCAGATGCTCATAATAATACGAGACCGCAAATTCCTTTTCTGCATCTTTCATGCAGAAAAACGCATCCGCTGATTCTTCCGCGTGTGCGATCAGCCGCGCAAACGGAACCGGGTACGGCAGAAGTCCCGCCAGCTCCCAGTCGATGAGGACCGCCCGCGTCCCGTCATACAGGACATTGAACGGAAGCAGGTCGTCGTGGCACAGTGTGCGCGGCAGGCGTTCGTAAAGGTGCAGAAAATCGCCGTAAACGCGCTCCAGTTCCGCGTCACACAGATATTCTCCGCGCCGCCGCCGGGCACAAAGGCTTTCTTCAAACGTCAGCCCGACCCCGGTGGGCGCATCTGTGTTCCAGTACCGGTTCTGCAGGGAGATCAGTGCATCCAGTGCCGCCGTCAGCATTTCCCGCGTGCAGTGATACAGATCGTCCCCGCGGATGTATTCCATCAGAAGATAGTCCCCGTCTAACGTGTTCAGATGACGGTACAGCCGCGGCACGCCGTCTCCCGCATCGGAAAGAAACGAGGTGTAGACCGCCGCTTCCCGGTTTTTCGCTTTTTTGAGGACACAGTTTTTTCCGTTTATTGGGGTTGATACAAGCCACGCTTCATACGGCGTTCCGTCCTCGGCGGAGCGGAATTGTGTCAGCTTTGTGTCAGCGGTGTCGGTGGGGATGCCCATCCGGGCGAGAATTTCCTTTGGCTCCATGTGCTCATCTCCTTATTATCATTTAAAGAAAAAACACGGACCGCCAGCGTGCGGCAGTCCGTGCAGATGCAGATATTATAACTGTACCATGATTACTTTTTTGCAATCATGCAGACCATGCAGTCATGCGATCCGTGCAAGCTCCGGCAGGACGGTTATCAATACATACCGCCCATACCGCCGCCCATGCCGCCCTGTGCAGCAGCTGCGGGTGCGGGATTCTCTTCCTTCTTGTCGGCAACGAGTGCTTCGGTAGTCAGCACGGTTGCGGCAACGGAAGCGGCGTTCTGCAGTGCGGAACGGGAGACCTTGGTCGGGTCAACGATACCGGAGGCGACCATATCGCAGTAGGTTTCGTTGTATGCATCGAAGCCGTAGCCGATCTTACCGGCGGTCATGATCTTGTCGATGATGACGGAGCCTTCCAGACCTGCGTTTGCGGCGATCTGACGGACGGGCTCTTCCAGTGCCTTGACAACGATGGAGACACCGGTCTTTTCGTCGCCTTCGGTGGTTTCAAGCAGCTTCTTGACATCGTCGATGACGTTCAGGAATGCGGTACCGCCGCCTGCGACAATACCTTCTTCGACTGCCGCACGGGTTGCGTTCAACGCATCTTCAATGCGGAGCTTCTTTTCCTTCATTTCGGTTTCGGTAGCGGCACCGACCTTGATGACGGCAACACCGCCTGCGAGCTTTGCAAGGCGTTCCTGCAGCTTCTCGCGGTCGAAATCGGAGGTCGTGGTTTCGATCTGGGAACGGATCTGTGCGATGCGGTTCTTGATCTCGCCGGAATCGCCTGCGCCGCCGACGATGATGGTGTTTTCCTTGGTGATCTTGACCTGTCTTGCCTGACCGAGCTGTGCGATGGAGGCTTCCTTGAGGTCGAGGCCGAGTTCGTCGGTGATGACTTCGCCGCCAGTGAGGATGGCGATGTCACGGAGCATTTCCTTGCGTCTGTCGCCAAAGCCAGGTGCCTTGACAGCCACACAGGTGAACGTGCCGCGCAGCTTGTTGAGAACCAGCGTGGTCAGTGCTTCGCCTTCGATGTCTTCCGCAACGATGACGAGCTTCTTGCCGGCCTGGACGATCTGTTCGAGCAGGGGCAGGATGTCCTGAATGTTGGAAATCTTCTTGTCAGTGATGAGGAGCAGAGCATCGTCGATGACTGCCTCCATCTTGTCGGTGTCAGTGACCATGTAGGGGGAGATATAGCCGCGGTCGAACTGCATACCTTCGACAACTTCGGAGTAGGTGTCGGCGGACTTGGATTCTTCAACGGTGATAACGCCGTCGGCGGTGACCTTTTCCATTGCGTCTGCAATCAGGGTGCCGATCATTTCGTCGCCTGCGGAAACAGTACCGACACGCGCGATGTCTTCCTTGCCGTCAACGGGCTTGGAGTGGCTCTGCAGGGATGCGACAGCTGCATCGACTGCCTTCTGGATGCCGCGGCGGACGATCATCGGGTTTGCACCGGCGGTGATGTTCTTCATGCCTTCGCGGATGAATGCCTGCGCGAGCAGGGTAGCGGTGGTGGTGCCGTCGCCGGCTGCATCGTTGGTCTTGGTCGCAACTTCCTTGACGAGCTGTGCGCCCATGTTTTCCATTGCGTCTTCCAGCTCAATTTCCTTTGCGATGGTGACACCGTCGTTGGTGATCAGCGGAGCGCCGTACTTCTTGTCGAGAACGACGTTGCGGCCCTTAGGACCGAGGGTGATCTTGACCGTGTCTGCGAGTTTATCCACACCGCGGAGCAGTGCGTTTCTGGCTTCAATGCCGTATACGATTTCCTTTGCCATAATAATTTCTCCTTATGAATTCTGTTATATCAGGCTCCCTCAAGAGGGAGGTAAACTTTCTTTGTTCTCCCACCGATAAAAAGTGAGAATCCAAAGCAAAGTTCTTTTTGATTGCTTTTTCTTTCAAAAAACAGTAAGCAGCTGCACTTTCTTTGTTCTCCCACCAACAAAAAGTGAGAATCCAAAGCAAAGTTCTTTTTGATTGCTTTTTCTTTCAAAAAACAGTAAGCAGCTGCACTTTCTTTGTTCTCCCACCAACAAAAAGTGAGAATCCAAAGC
>JAFUPC010000002.1 GCA_017481495.1 Clostridia bacterium | reverse complement strand
GCATCTGCGGTGCCAAAGGGACAGGCGTTGCAACATACAAGGAGCTGATGCGCAATCTGTCCTCCAAAACCGCACCCGACGGCGGTGCGCTGAATCAGGTCATTGCACGCTGGCTGTCCGCCCTGCAATCCGAAATTGCGGGACGCGGCATTGTGCCCGATACCGAGGACTTCCGCCGCGCACTGACAAAGGAGATTTTCTCTGTGACGCGCGATATGGAAGGTGAGGTCGGAGGATTTGACTTTGCGGCGGTGCTGAATGCCTATTACCGTGCGTATACCGACGATGACGAGGAGAAAAAGAGTGCCTGCATGCGATGGCTCCGCGGCGAATATACGACCAAAACGGAAGCACGTTCCGCACTCGGTGTCGGCAGTATCATCGATGACGATTCCTGGTACGACTATATCAAGCTCTGGGCGGTCTTTTTCCGCCGCATCGGCTACAAAGGATTTGTCGTCATGATCGACGAATGCGTCAATCTTTATAAGATCACAAACCGCATCTCCCGTGAGAACAACTACGAAAAAATTCTGTCGATGTTCAACGACACCCTGCAGGGCAAGGCCGAAGGTCTGGCGATGCTGCTCGGCGGAACACCGCAGTTTTTAGAGGATACCCGCCGGGGGCTGTTCAGCTACGAAGCGCTGAAATCACGTCTTGCCGAAGGACAGTTCAACGGCGTCGGTGCCGGCAATACCACCGCATATAAAAATATGCTCGGTCCCGTTATCCGTCTGCGGCGGCTCTCTGATGACGAAATGTTTGCCCTGATTGCACGCATTGCGCGTCTGCACGGGCAGAATTATAACTGGACACCCCGCATCACGACCGACGATATGACAGCGTTTTTGAAGCTGTGTCTGGCGCGTGCCGGTGCGGATGCGATGATTACACCGCGTGAGATCATCCGCGATTTCTGTACGGTGCTCAACATCCTGTGTCAGAATCCGGATGCGACCTTTGCCGGTGTGGTTGGGCAGGGCGTGGTTACGCTGTCTCACGCACCCGGTGCAGGAGAGGACGAGGATGCATTTGCCGCAGAGGATGAAGCCGCAGCACTTGCCTCCGCCGCCGAGGTACAGGCCTCCGCACCCGTTGTGCAGCAAAGAACACCTGCCGCACCGACCGCAAAGCCCACCGAAAATGCGGCGACCAATCCCGAAATACCTTACAAATCCGACGATTTCGAATTCGATCTTGCCGATCTTGAGATTTAAGATATGAGAAAAGAATCGCAAAAAGCAAAAAAAACCCGCGCGGAACAGATCGTTTCCGCACTGGAAGAATTGTATCCGTCCGCCGAATGTGCGCTGGAATATGACGGTGACCCGTGGCGGCTGCTCGTTATGGGACGGCTGTCGGCGCAGTGTACCGATGCGCGCGTCAACATCGTATGCAGGGAACTGTTTTCGGTCTACCCGGACTGCAATGCCATGGCGGAAGCCGATCTGCCAACGCTGGAGCGGCTTGTCTACTCCTGCGGTGTTTATAAGGTCAAGGCTGCGAACATCCGCGATTTTTCCGTGATCATCCGGGATCGCTTCGGCGGGCGTGTCCCCGATACGATGGATGAGCTGCTGACACTGCCCGGTGTCGGACGGAAGATCGCCAATCTGATTCTCGGCGACATCTACAAGAAACCTGCCATCGTTGCCGATACGCACTGTATCCGCATTTCCAACCGTCTTGCGCTGTGCGACAAAAAGGACCCTGTCCACGTGGAAAAG
>JAFUPC010000033.1 GCA_017481495.1 Clostridia bacterium | reverse complement strand
GGTGTCGATGTCACGATGGAGTACCTCCGTCCCATGTTTTTCGGCCACAGAAGCGAACGGATGTATATGATCCTTTTGAACAACATCGGATACCGCTTGGATACTGTTCAGCTCGCCGTCGGCACTTCCAGTCAGGCGGTCATCGACCGCAAGCGGTGCATCCAGCAGGCACTTAATGCCGGTGCCGCGAATGTCATTCTCGCTCACAATCATCCGGGCGGAAGTCCGCTCCCCTCGCAGGAAGATCTGGACTTCACGGATGCAATGGAGCGCGCGTTTTCTGCGGTTGGGATTTGTTTGTTGGAACATTACATTGTGACCGAGACGGCGTATTATGCGATAATCGGTGAGAGAAATCTGAAAAGATATGGACGGGGAGGAGAGCAGGAAACAAATTAAACACTTATATTTATAATTATAATGAAAATTTCGGATTCTGATGTGATTGACATTCTAAAATGTGTTGTATAAGCTTACGCACACACAAGTCCAAAGGTGTCATATAAGAAAATCTCCCTGTTTTGATAAATGGGAGGATAAAAGCATATCAACAAATATTTCAGAATTATAAATATCGCAACACAAAATATAAAGAAAAAGAGTTTTATCCACGCCGACAAGACCGAATAAAACTCCATTTTTCATGATTACGCTTTCAGCAGATTCGTCATACTGTACATACTCACACCAAGCGTTGAAAGATTATGCAAAAGCGCCGATGTCGCCGGCGGCAAAACACCGCTCACGCCCAGCAGAATGAGCATCAGATTGAAGCTGATGATGAAACGGTAATTGACATTCACACGCTTCATCAGCACCATGCTGAGTTTCCGCAGGGTCACGAGTGCATACAGGTCGTCCGCAGAAATCGTGATGTCCGCAATTTCCCGTGCGATGGCGGCACCCTCGCGGATAGCAATGCCTGCATCTGCTTCGGAAAGTGCTGGGGAGTCGTTGATGCCGTCGCCCAGCATAATGACGCGGTGTCCGGCTTTGTGCGCCCGGCGAATGAATTCTGCCTTGTCTCCGGGCAGAACCTCGGCGTAGTATTCGTCCACGCCGACCTTTTCCGCCACCGCCGCGGCTGTTCTTGCGCTGTCTCCGGTCATCATGACGATTTTACGGAAACCAAGTTCCTTCAGCTGACGGATGACGTCCGGTGCTTCTTTGCGGAGCGGGTCGGAAATACAAAGTACCGCTGCCAGCTTTCCGGAAATCGCCAGATACAGATGGGAATATTCCGCGGGCAGACTGTCGAAGATATGCTGTTCCTCCCCGGAAACCACGCATTTTTCGTCTTCAAAGATAAAATGATGACTGCCGATCAGCACCCGTTCACCATCCACAATGCTGGAAATGCCGTGCGCAACCACATATTCCACCTTGGAATGCCGCTCTTCATGATGCAGTTCCCGCCGCCGGGCTTCTTCGACCACGGCACGGGCGATAGAATGCGGATAATGTTCTTCAAGACAAGCGGCAAGACGGAGAACCTCATTCTCATCGTGTCCGTCAAACGGAACGATTTTTGCGACGGTCGGCGTGGCGTAAGTCAGTGTTCCCGTTTTATCAAATACAATCGTGTCCGCTTCCGCCGCAGCTTCCAGGAACCGTCCGCCCTTGACAGAAATATGATGCGTACCGCTCTCCCGCATGGCAGAAAGAATCGCCAGCGGCATCGCAAGCTTGAGTGCGCAGGAAAAGTCCACCATGAGAATCGACAGCGCTTTTGTCACATTGTGGGTCAGAAGCCATGTCAGGATAGTCCCGCCCAGCGTGATGGGGACCAGTTTGTCCGCCAGATGGGCGGCTTTTGCCTCAGATGTGGATTTCAGCTTTTCCGATTCCTCAATCATGCGAACGATGCGGTCATACCGCCCGCTTCCCATTACCTTATCCACAATAATGGCGCATTCCCCGTCCTCCACAACCGTTCCGGCGTAGACATAACTGCCTGCGGTCTTGTGTACGGGCAACCCTTCCCCTGTGATGGATGCCTGATTGACATCTGCATCGCCGTCGGACACTCTGCCGTCCAGCGGAATGATTCCGCCGGTGCGGACAATGACAGTATCCCCGACCTGCACGTCGCGGACCGGAACGAGACATTCCTGACCGTCCGCCGTGCGCACCCAAGTTTTGTCGATGTTCAAAGCCATCGTTCCGGCAAGGTCGTCCACCGACTTTTTATGCGTCCATTCCTCCAGCAGTTCTCCCAGTTTCAGAAGGAACATCACAGAAGAAGCCGTATTGTAATCCCGCCGCAGAAGCGAAACCGTGATCGCAACGGCATCCAGAACAGAAACCTCCAGTTTCCGTTCCATCAGCGTCCGGAGTCCGCGGCGAATATATCCGATGCCGCGGAAAATACAGTACACCGTCCGCAAGGGTGACGGAACAAATAACTTTCCGAGAATGCGGCCGACGGCGGAGAAGACCAGTTTTTCTTCATACTGCCGGTTCAGCTCCCGTCCAGTATGCTCCGGAACCAGCACCGCGTTCTGTTCGCTGTAGGAAAATGCCGCCAGAGCGGCAAGGATGTTCTTTCTTGTGCAGGTATACCGGATAATGGCATCGCAAGTGCGGTCAAAGACCTTGACGCCCGTGACACCGTCGATATTCCGCAGATAATATTCCAGAATATCCGCCTGCGCAGACGTCATTCTGTTCTGCATCACACGGATTCGCAGTCGTCCTGCGGATTCATGGAGAATTTTGCATTTCATACCGATACCTCCGAAATTAAACAAAAGCCGCCGGACAGAAGCGGGCAGCTCTTGCTTTGGAAACACATTTATTCTTCGTCGTTCTTTTCTTCGCTGCAGGTATCCCCGGAGCAGTCTTCCACGATTTCTTCCTGTACTGCACGCGCATCGTTGATGGCTTTTGCATCTGCCATGATGTCGTCTGCGTTTTCACGGATGTTTGTCACCGTCGTCATAACGGTATCTTTCACGCGGAGAGCCGCAGCTGCGGTATGCGCGTAGACCTTCTTTGCATCTTTGCTTCCCAGAAGTCTGATGCCTGCCGTCCCAAACAGGACGCCGCCTGCAAAAATGGCAAGATTTCCTAAAATCATTGTAATCTTCCTCCTATTATTTCTTTTCGTAACCGGTGATGATGGTCAATAAAAAGAACAGCACCGTCAGCCACGCAAACAGCTTGTGATTTTTCATAGTTATGATCATAACTTTCGTACAGCGAAAGTTATTTCCTTTCTTATGTGGAATTGTGGCGAAAGTCACAAAACACGTCTTGAAATTTTTTCAGACGTTTCACCTCACGACTGATTTTATCTTATAATTATACACGTTTTTTTCTCTTTTGTCTGCTCCATTCAGACTTTTTTTGTAAATCATCCGTTTTCCTCCCGTTTTTTCCGGTATTCCGTCGGAGAAACGCCCATCACGGCGCGAAATGCGGCGGAAAATTTACTCGCATTTTCGTATCCGAACCGTCCGGCGATTGTAAGAACGGTTTCCTCCGTTTCGGAGAGCATCTTTGCCGCTTCCTGCATTTTCCGTTTCCGGACAAAATGGGAAACAGACACACCGTAAACGGCTTTGAAACTGCTTTTCAGCGTTGTTGCGGAGATATGGAAAATGCGCGTGAGTTGTTCCAGTGTGATTTTTTCGGACGGATGCGCATCCAAGTACGCGCACACATCCTCCGCCAGCCGGATGTGAAGCTGGGTACTGATACTTCTCTGCACCTGTGTTTCCTCGTTTCGGTCATCCGATGCTGGATGGAGTCCGTTTGTTTTCGGGGTTTCTGCGTTATTCATGTGTCATCCGATCCCACAATTCCGGCAAGGGTGTACCCCGCTCTCCTCAGCCGTTCCGCAAGCAGTCCATCATCGACCTCCTCGGCATACAGTACCGTCAATTCTCCTTTTTTCAGATTCACTTGTCCGGCAGTTCCCGGAATATCGTTGATGATTTCCTCAACACGGTTTTTACAATGCTCGCAGTGCATCCCCTCGACCCGGAAGGTTTTCCGGTAATGAACGTGCTTCAATTTCTTTTTGCGAGGTTTATAATCGCCCCCGCCGCAGCAACCGCTCCGACCTTTGAAATGCCGCACGGTATGCCGGCCGGCAAGCACGAGCACAAGAGCGATGACAATGACGATGATGATATTTGTCATTTGAAATCCTTCCTTTCTATCATATATATCATAGAAAATCTGTACTGAAAAAAAGGATGCGGACATGGAAGTACGCATCCCTTTCTGATTACTGATTCTGATGTCCGGTATTATGGCAGCCGCCGCATCCCGTGCCGCTGTGGCTTGCACACTGCTTTGCATAAGGACAGCCGACGCAGTGTTCCCCGCGTTTTTTGACCCTGTACAGATACAGGACAATGGCGGCGACGATGCACACAAGAATCAGGATGACGATGACATTTACCATAAGTTTATCCGCCGCTTCCGTCTCCCGGAAGCGATCTCCTTTCCCGGACGGTATTTATGCTTTCTGAACCTGGGCTTTCAGCGCATATTCTGCCTTGAGTTTTTTGTTGGTGTTGTTGATCATTGCTGCAACGATGACTACCATGACCGCAACCGCAATCAGACCTGCGACCGCCGCACCGACATTCAGTGCACCGCCGGTAATGATGATACCGACAGTATGAACGAGATAACCGACGGTAAATCCGACACCGAGCTGGAGTCCGATGCCTGCCCACAGCCACTTACCGCTCTTCATTTCGGCGTTCATTGCACCGATAGCGGCAAAGCACGGCGGGGTGTAAAGGTTGAACATCAGGTAAGCAAGCGCGGCAACTTTCGTGATTGCCATAATGCCTGCAGCTTCTGCGCCTGCACCTTCCATAAGGGCAAGCTCTTCGGTGTCGATGAGGTTTTCAAGACCGACAAAGCAGACGGCAAGCGTACCGACAACATTTTCCTTTGCGATGAAGCCGGTGATAGCCGCTGCGGCAAGCTGCCAGGAAACCACACCGACAATCGGAACAAGCAGATATGCGAACGGTGCGCCGATGGATGCGAGAATGGAATCGTTTGCGTTTTCGGCAACCTGGAGAGACCATGTAAAGGTCTGCATGAGCTGAACGACCATGTTGCAGAGGAGGATAATGGTAGCAGCTTTGACGATGTATGCCCAGCCGCGGCTGCACATGGACTTGAATGCGCCCCACAGAGACGGAATCTTATATTCGGGAAGCTCAATGATGAAGAAAGATTTTCTTGCCTTGTAGCCAGTGATCTGGTTGATGAGGAGTGCGCAGAGGAAAATCAGAATGATACCGACAGCATACATCGTGAAGCTGACCCAGCCGGCATTGTCAAAGAATGCACCCGCGAACAGGGAGATGACGGGAATCTTTGCGCCGCAGGGCATGAACGGTGTCAGCATCGCGGTCGCTCTGCGTTCCCGCTCATTGCGGATGGTACGGGAAGCCATGACACCGGGAACGGCACAACCGATACCGATGACGAACGGAATGACGGATTTACCGGAAAGACCGACCTTCTTGAAAATGGGGTCAAGCACAACGGCAACACGCGCCATATAACCGCAGTCTTCGAGCAGTGCCAGCAGGAAGTACATGACCATGACAAGCGGCAGGAATCCGACAACGGCAACAACACCGCCGATGACACCATCAACAAGAATTGCAGAGAGAAGCGGAGAAGCATCTGCGATCAGATCACCTACCCATCCCTGGAAACTTTCCAACCAACCAACGAGTAAGTCTGCAATCGGTGTACCGATCCAAACCTGCGAAATCTGGAACACAAGGAACATGACAACGGCGAAAATCGGAATGCCAAGAAATTTATTGGTCAGGACAGCATCAATTTTATCACCAATATTCTTGTCTTTGGTGAATGTCTTACGGGTCTCAACTTCTTTTACAATTCCATTGACATAATCGAAACGCTTACGGTCAGCCGCTTCAACAGCCTTTTTGTCCGTCAGATCAATATCGTCCTGAACATAAGGTGCTGTCTGCGTTCTGTTTGCAGATGCGGCTGCAGCCTCAACGACCGCTTTCAGACCATCGGCAGTAGTAGATGTAGTATTGATGACGGGGCACCCCAGTTTTGCTGAAAGTGCATCCACATCAATTCTGTTGTCCTTTTTCTTGTTGAGGTCGCTCTTGTTCAGCGCGACGACGACCGGAACGCCGAGTTCCAAGAGCTGTGTCGTGAAGAACAGACTGCGGGAAAGGTTGGTCGCATCCACGATGTTGATGATGACATCGGGATTTTCCTTTTTCACATAGGAGCTGGTGATGCTTTCCTCGCTTGTGAACGGGGACATGGAATAGGCACCGGGTAAGTCAACAGCAATCAGCTGTTCTTGTCCGTTGTAGTATGCCTTTTTAATGGGGTGTTCTTTCTTGTCTACGGTGACACCTGCCCAGTTGCCGACCTTTTCATTGCGGCCGGTGAGCGCATTGTACATCGTAGTCTTGCCGGAGTTGGGATTGCCGGTCAATGCGATTCTCATATGGAAATATCCTCCTGAAATTCAACTTATCCTGAAAATCTTACCGCAAATATTTTATGATGCGGCAGATCAGAAGTTACCTGTTTTTGTACAAAAGTTAGCGATCGCTAACCAAAGGGCAGCAAAACAATCCGAAAATTGTTTTGTTATGGGGAGTCATGCAATGATCGCCTGGGGATCAGACAATGATCGCCTCTGCCAGCTGATTGTCGATGTTGTATCTGCCATCCTTGATGGAAACCACGCAACCGCCTTTCAGATGAGAGACAACTGTAATCTTCTCGCCGCTGTAACAGCCAAGGGAAAACAGGAACGCATCCAGTTCTTCGTCATCGGTGTCGATCGCTTTGATGACATATTCCTGTCCGTCTTTTGCCTCTTTCAGATTCATGGCAAACGTCATCTCCTTTCTTCCGTGGAGCGGACACAGCGAAGCCTTCTGTTTTGGAGGTCTCCACTGTATCTTTTGTACGCATTTGTTTTTCGGTATCTGTAATTAGCAAACGCTAACTTGTTTTCCGAAAGATTGGTTAGCACTCTCTAACCGATAATATTATATCACGGTTCCCGTGTTTTGTCAATACATTTCCGAAATATTTTTGGATATTTCTTCAAATTTTTTCATGCAGGAAAACAGGGACAGGTTTTGACGTAATCTTATTGACAAATCCCGCACAGTGTGATAAAATAATACTGATAAAATATGTTGTTTTCCGTTATACGGAAGTTTCTGCCGTGCGGAATTTTCCACTGGAAAACAAAGGAGGAATTATATGCTTTACAAAAAGAACAAAGCGGAAACCCTTGACCGGGAGCTGTTCCGGAATCCGACCGCAGAATACCGCTGCACCCCGTTCTGGGCGTGGAATACGCATTTGGAGCAGGAGCATCTCGACCGCGAGATCGATGCGATGAAGGTAATGGGCATGGGCGGCTTCCATATGCACTCTCGCACCGGTATGGCGACGCCGTATCTGACCGAAGAATTCATGGATCGTGTCCGCGGCTGTGTCGAGAAGGCACGCAAAGAAGATATGCTTGCATGGCTCTATGATGAGGACCGCTGGCCCTCCGGTGCGGCAGGCGGTCTTGTCACCAAGGACTACCGCTGGCGCGCACGCCATCTGCGCTTCACGACCAAGGCAAACGAAAATGCGGTCGATTTTGACACCGCATTCACGACCGGTGCGCCGTATCTGATCGCCGCATACGACATTGTGCTTGACGGAAACGGTCTGCTTGCTTCCGCAAAGGTCATCGGAGCTGATGAAACCGCCGCCGGCACCAAATGGTATGCCTACATGATGACCGCCGGCAACGACCCGTGGTACAACGGGCAGTCCTATGTCGATACGCTGTCCAAGGATGCCATCGACACATTCATCCACACCACACATGATGCGTATGCCGAAGCCGTCGGCGATGAATTCGGCAGCATCGTTCCCGCCATCTTCACGGACGAGCCGCAGTTCTCTCGTAAGCAGACCCTCAACTACGCGACCGACACCCGCGATGTCACGCTCCCGTGGACACCTGACCTGCCGAAGACGTTCTCCGACAAATACGGCTACGACCTCATCCCGAAACTGCCCGAGCTGTTCTGGGATCTGCCGGGCGGAGAGATTTCCGTTGCACGGTATCATTATCACGACCATGTCTGCGACCGCTTCACGGAAGCCTTTGCCGACAACTGCGGTCAGTGGTGCGCCGACCACGGCATCGACATGACCGGTCACATGATGGAAGAGCCTACCCTCTTGTCCCAGACCTCCGCACTCGGTGAAGCCATGCGCTCCTACCGCAAGTTCGGTCTGCCGGGCATTGATATGCTCTGCAACCGTGTCGAGCTTTCCACCGCAAAACAGGCGCAGTCCGCCGTTCACCAGTACGGCCGTGAGGGTATGCTTTCCGAGCTGTACGGCGTGACCGACTGGGATTTCGATTTCCGCGGACACAAGTTCCAGGGCGACTGGCAGGCGGCACTCGGTGTCACCATCCGTGTCCCGCATCTGTACTGGGTCTCGATGGAGGGCGAAGCGAAGCGCGACTATCCCGCATCCATCGGTCATCAGTCCCCGTGGTACAAGGAATATTCCTATGTGGAAGACCATTTCGCCCGTGTCAACACCGCGCTGACCCGCGGCAAGCCGATGGTCAATGTCGGTATCATCCATCCCATCGAAAGCTACTGGCTCCATTTCGGCCCGAAGTTCATGACCGAATCCGTCCGTGGACAGATGGAAAACCACTTCCGTTCCCTGATTGAATGGATGCTCGGCGGTCTTGTGGACTTCGACTTCATCTCCGAATCCCTGCTCCCCGAACAGGTCGGCGAAATTTCCGGCAGTCAGCTCCCCGTCGGTGTCATGTCCTATGACACGATCCTCGTTCCGGAGCTGGAGACCATGCGCCGTTCCACGCTCGAAATTCTGAAAAAGTACCATGCCGCAGGCGGTCACATCGTCTTCATTGGCTCCTGCCCGACTCTCGTCGATGCCATTCCCTCCGATGAGGTCAAGGTGCTTTACGACGTCTGCGAACACGCAAATTACGACCGCAACTCGATTCTCGGTGCCGTGGAGAGCGACCGTATCGTTGATATCCGCAACGGCGATGGCACGCTGACCTCCAATCTGATCTACCAGATGCGCCGCGACAACGACTGTGACTGGCTGTTCCTGGCACACCTCCACCAGAACAACAACAAGTTTGTCACCAAGCCCCAGCACATCCGCATTTCCGTCAAGGGTGAATACACACCTGTCCTTTACAACACGCTGAACGGCGAGACGGAAGCGTTGTCCTATGTCACCGAAAACGGCTGTACATTCATCGAACGCACCATTTTCTCCTCCGACAGCATTCTCTTAAAGCTTCTGCCGCAGGCGATTCCGTCGGTTTCCCTGCCGAAGACCGTTCTGAAACAGATCGCACCCGCGCAGACCATCCGCGCAAAGGTTCCTTATGAGCGCACCGAACCGAACGTGGTTCTGCTGGACTGGGCGGAATATAAGTGGGACGATATGGAAACATTCTGCCCCGCCGACGAAATTCTGCATCTTGATAACATCGTCCGTGCAAAGAACGGTATGCCGCCGCGCCAGGGACACATTGTTCAGCCGTGGGTCTTCCCGCCGGAAATTCCCGAGCACACGCTGACCCTGCGTTTCGTCATTCCCAGCGAATACGAAACGGATGAGATCGCGCTTGCCATCGAAAACGCCGAAAATCTCGCCATCGAGTGGAATGGTGAGGGCGTGGAACCCATCATCACCGGCTACTTCACCGACGAATCCATCAAGATCGTGCCGCTCCCGCCGCTCAAAAAAGGCGACAATGAGCTGATCGTCACCATGCCTTTCGGACGTCAGACCAATACCGAATGGTGCTATCTGCTCGGTGAATTCAACGTCCGTCTGGAGGGCTGTGTGAAGACCGTCGTCGCACCGACCGATACGATCGCATTCCAGTCCGTCACGATGCAGGGGCTTCCGTTCTACGGCGGAAACCTCATTTACAAGACCGAAGTGGATGTTCCGGAGGATTGCACGCTTGTCATCCGCGCAGGTACTTATGCAGGTGCTGTCATCTGCGTGGAAATGGACGGCGAAGCGCTCGGTCACATCGCTTACGAGCCGTACACCATCACGGTTCCGGATGTCAAAGCCGGAAAGCATGAAGTCGTGTTCAATGTCAACGGCAACCGTTATAACTGCTTCGGCGCCGTTCACAACACGAATCTCGAAGACAAGTGGGCAGGCCCCGGCATCTGGCGTACCGGCGACCGTAAGGGCATCATCGGCGATGTCGTCATCGAAGACGGTGTTCCCGCACCCGTATACTACGGTGCTGACCGCTGGTGTGACGAATACCGTGTCCGCGACCTTGGTATGCTCACCTCCCCGATGTTCTTCTTTGTGAAGTAATCGGATTTTTGTAAAAATCGTTTTTCGGATCACATTTCCGGAAAACCGAAAAACGGACTGCCGTTTGCGCGGTGCATTTTCAGCACCAGTACAGCAGTCCGTTTGTTTATGCTTTTTATAAAAATTCATCAGAATCCCCGATGTAACATTCATCGTGAATTAAAATCCACGATGGATGAGCCAGTTCCAGAGCAGACCCGGCCACTGTGCCGCATGGGGATTTCCGCGGTCGGGGTGCACGCCGAGACCCATACCGTGCGCGCCCTCCGGAAAAATGTGGACTTCGCATGGGATATTCTTGTTTTTCAGGCGTTCCGCATACCGCAGGCAATGGATGACATTCACCGTTTCATCCGCAAAAGTATGGAACATAAACGCGGGCGGCGCATTGTCCGCGATGTGCAGCTCCGGCGATATATCCGTACAGAGGTTCATCTTTGTTTCCGACAGGAGATTTTTTGAACATCCGTCATGCCGCAGACCCTCCTCGCACATACTGATGTAGGAATAACAGTGGATCTGCGCATTCGGCATACAGTCAAGCGCGTCGATCTCGTCTCCGGTCTCATATGCCGCGATGTTCGTATTCAGTGCGGCATCGGAGCACAGCAGACCGATGAGATTTCCGCCGGCGGAGGAACCCATGACGGCGACCCGTTTCGCATCCAGTCCGAAATCCGGTGCGTGATACCGTACAAACCGTACTGCCCGCCGCGCATCCAGAAGTGGTGCGGGATAAAAATCCGGATAAACACGGTAATCAACAACAAACGCATCCATTCCGTGTGCGTTCACAAAATCAACGGCGTAACCCTGTCCCTCATGCGCCGCACGGTGGTTGTAGCCGCCGCCCGGAAAAATGATGATGCTTCCCTTGTGGGTTCTGCGTTTCGCCCGGTAATAATGAATGCGCGGGATGCAGGATTCCCGGCTGCCGGGGATTGCGGTCGATTCCGACCAGAGTTCATAGGATGTCATCTGAAATCCTCGCTTTCCTGTATAATCAGTTGTATAACAAAGGGATGCCGCACGGCACCCCTTATTTGTTGTGCAATTATTTTCTCTTGACAAGAACGACAGCCGCTGCCGCGAATGCAAGCAGGGATGCCATCATACCCATATCTGCGGTGACAGGGGTCGCTTCTTCGGGAAGAGATTCAACGACTTCTTCTGCAGGAGCTTCGTCCGCAGGGGTTTCGGGAGCAGGTTCCGGCTCAGCGATCTCAGCAAGCAGTGCGATGCGGATGTAGTCGGCATTGACACTCTTGACAACGGGGCCTGCCGCGCTGTCGCGGTTGAAGTCCTCGGCCGTGGTAACGGCAAAGGTATGCTTGCCGGCGGACAGTTCGATCTCCAGCGTGTAGTCACGGAATTCTTCGCCGTAAAGCTCGGGAAGCTCGTCCATGTTGATCGGCACGTTGTAACGGACGTCGTCGATGACGATGTCAGCCTTCTTCGTGTCGCCTGCGTTGGTGTCGTAGCAGAATGTGACCGCGTAAACGCCGCTCACCGGGATCTCAAGATCGGCAAACGTGACCCACGATGCCATCTGCGGTGCATCACTGACGCCGCCGAGACCGACGATCTTGCCGCCCGATGCGATGCCGACGTCCTGGATATTGCCGTCCTTGTAATCCTTTGCAGCACCGGTGATGACACCGTCCTCACATTCGAGGAAGTAGACTTCGGTACCTTCGGAATAAAAGGCGGAGAGTCCTGCCGTGCAGAGGAGCATGACAAGAACAATGCTGAGGGTAAGTTTGAAAAGATGTTTCATAGGAGATAAACCTCACTTTCGTTTTGGGTATTTCTATTATACACCTTTTGTTCAGTTTTGTCAATTCTTTTTCAAGATTTTGTAAATTTTTTCTCGCTTCTGTAAAGTTTTTGTATATTCGCCGGGCTCTTGCTTGATGATACAACGATCACAGACCGTCCGCATCGTGTTCATGACAGTGCGCGCAGTCACCCTCACAGAACATCTCGTGGTCATATTCGATGCCGTTTTTGTCGTAATAATCCTTGATCGCGGCTTTGACGGCTTCTTCCGCAAGCACAGAACAGTGGATCTTATGTGCGGGCAGACCGTCCAGTGCTTCGACGACCGCCTTGTTGGACAGTGTGAGCGCTTCATCGACGGACTTACCCTTGATCATCTCGGTCGCCATCGACGATGTTGCGATCGCACTGCCGCATCCGAACGTATTGAACTTTACATCCACGATGATGCCGTCCTCGATTTTAAGGTACATCTTCATGATGTCGCCGCACTTTGCGTTGCCGACCTCGCCGATACCGTCTGCATCTTCCATTTTACCGACGTTGCGGGGATTCTTGAAGTGATCCATGACCTTTTCGCTGTATAATGCCATAACTTTGATTTTCCTTTCCCAGATCAGATAAGATGCGGCTTTTCGCCGGATTCGAGTGCTTCCCAGACGGGAGACATATTGCGCAGATAAGAAACGACTTCGGGAACGACACGCAGAATGTGGTCGATCTCCTCATCGGTGTTGTTTTCGCAGATGGAGAGACGCAGAGAACCGTGTGCGACCTCATGCGGCATACCGAGTGCCAGCAAAACATGGCTGGGGTCGAGAGAGCCGGAGGTGCAGGCAGAACCGGAGGATGCTTCAATGCCCTCCTCATCAAGCATCAGAAGCAGAGATTCGCCCTCAATGCCCTCAAAGCAGAAGTTGACCGTACCCGGAACGCGGCTATTTCTGTCGCCGTTGAGCTTGCTGTGCGGGATCTTTTCAAGACCCTCGATCAGCTTTTCACGCATCGGGATGATCTTTGCGTTCACTGCATCCATCGTTTCAACGGCTTCTTTCATTGCCGCCGCCATTGCGACGATCGCCGGCATATTTTCCGTGCCCGCACGTTTGCCGCGCTCCTGTGCGCCGCCTTCGATGACGTTGGAGAGGATGGTGCCGCGTTTTGCGTACAGAACGCCGATGCCCTTGGGACCGTGGAACTTGTGTGCGGAAACAGACAGCATATCAATGTTGTCCTCTTTGACGTTGACCGGAATGTGCCCGACCGCCTGCACAGCATCCGTGTGAAACGGAACACCCATCTCGCGGCATACTGCACCGATTTCCCGGATGGGCTGGATGGTACCGATCTCATTGTTTGCATACATCACAGTGACAAGCGCGGTATCGGGACGGATGGCTCCTCTGACCTGTTCCGCTGTGACGATGCCGTTTTCATGCACGTCCAGAAGTTCGATCTCATAACCCTGCTTTTCCAGCTTTTTCAGCGTATGGAGAACCGCATGATGTTCAAATGCGGTGGAAATGATGTACTATTTGTTTTTCTTTGCACCATTGATCGCCGCCGAAAGGATCGCCTGGTTGTCCGCTTCCGAGCCGCCGGAGGTGAAATAGATCTCCCGCGGTTCCGCGCCGAGCAGCGAAGCGATCGTCCCCCTCGCGTTTTCCAGTGCTTCCTTTGCCGTCTGGCCGGTGGTGTGAAGACTGGACGGGTTGCCCCAGACCGTTTCCATCGCTTCCGTCATGGCCTTGATTGCGGTCGGACTCATTTTTGTCGTCGCCGCGTTGTCTGCATATACAAACATGGATGTTACCTCCAATGAACAATGGTATAATTCCTATTCTTACAGTAGGAATTATACCACAGAATGCGCATTTTGTCAAGGGTTAATTCCTATATTTCGTGTAGGAATTTGTAAATAATTCTTGAATGGGGATTTTATTGTAAACCGTCAGGTTGACAGTCAAGCAATATGGTTGACATTCAGACATTGCGGTTGACAATATCCTGTATCGTGATGCCGGACAGGTATCCGTCGATCATCGCATCGAGCTTCTGCCACAGCGGCAGGGTCAGGCAGGTATCGGCATGGACACATTGTCCATCGGAACACGTATCCAGGCAGGAAACGGGCGCAAGCGACCCCTCTGTCATTGCCATGACCTCCGCAACGGTGATTTCCCCGGCAGGCCGCGCGAGACGGTATCCGCCGTCCTTACCGCGCGTGCTTCTGACGAGTCCTCCGCGGTTGAGCAGTGCGACGATCGCTTCCAGATATTTCATGGAAATGTTCTGCCGCTCGGCAATGGCTTTCAGGGACACGCAGTCACCTGAGCTGTCACAGCCGCCGTGCTGTGCTAAATCGACCATTGTCTGCAGGGCATACTTCCCTTTCGTGGAAATCATCATGATATCGCACCTCCCCTTCCGTCTGCCGATTTTTTTATCATTGACCTGAATATTATACCACAATTCCGGAAAAATAGCAACGAAAAATCCCGGAACTTCACAGAATCTTTACTTTCTGCCAAATGTTCCGGGTGTTTTTTCGGTTCAGTCCGGGGTTTTCACAGAATTCCCATCTCCCGGAGCTTTCCAAGAAATTCCGCGATATCCGCCCGTGCGGTGGCTTCGTCCACCTCATATTCTTCCAGTACCGCGCGCACCAGCGTTTCCTCATTCTCCGCATCCGGGATCCTGTCCCACAAAAAGGCGCCGAGTTCGCTCAAAACGAACAGTCCGTTTGCGTCGTAAATGGTTTTTCCGAACGGGACGAGGATCGTCTCTCCGGCGACGTCGCGCCGGACGAATTCTTTTTTAATCTGCATGGGGTTCCATCTCCTTTGCTGCAAGTTCGGTTTCGGTGAGAAGTGCATCTGTGGATGCACAGACAAATTCTGGCGTGCGGTCGAATGCACCGGTTTCGGTCACACACACCGCCGCGCACACGGGACAGACATCGCGTTTCGGACAGGTTCCGCACCCGTGCGGCATCCGGATCTCCGCGGTCTTCTGCCGCAATTCGTCCCACGCGGCATCGAAACCGTCGCGCAGAGGATCAACCGCAGGCCCCGGCATCATTCCGCAGGGGAGCATCCACCCGTCCCAGCAGATCCAGAACGCGGAGGAACCCGCACGGCAGGACACCCCCTCCTCCATATCCGCCGCACATTCCCGCGTGTTCACAGAACAAAGATTGCGCATATTTTCCGCACGCGCGAGAAATTCTTCCTTTGTGAAGCGCATTTTGTCCCAGGAGACCATATATTTCGCCGCTTCCGACGGAGACAGACGGACACCGGTTCCGTATTGTTCGCCGTTTACGCGGATGGGCGGGTACATATAGGCGGTCGCCTTGACGTGGACATTCAGCGCGCTTGCGATCTCATAGATTTTCCCGATGTCATGACAGTTATACGGCGTGATCGACAGATTCAGCCGGACATCAATGCCGCGTTCTTTCAGAGTACGGATATTGTCAACGACCTTTTCAAAGACAGGTTGTCCGCACATGGAACGGTAGGTCTCCTCGCATCCCCCGTAAAGGGAGACATTCACGCGGAACGGCGGGTCTTCAAACAGCTTTTCGCGGATCTCGCCGTCCAGAAGCGACCCGTTTGAATTGATGGAAACGAGGATCCCCATTTCTTTCATGGCGTGATAAATTTCAAAGAAATCGCGCCTGACGAACGGTTCCCCGCCGGTGAGCAGTGCAAAGACCATACCGCGGTCGCGCGCTTGTTTGGCAAGGGAAATCCATTCTGCGGCGGAAAGCTCCCGCCGTTTGGCTTCGCTGTCGTTTTCGGCATTGTGGACGTAACACATCGGACAGCGGAAGTTACAGCGGGAGGTCAGCTCGAAATTCCCGCCGATGGGAAGACCGAGCTTCGCGCCTTTGCTGTGCAGATAGGTGGAAAGATAGGGTTCGGTTTGTTTTTTCTGCATATCGGTTAAACGTTGACTCCTTTCCGGTCGGTTTCCAGCGCGTGTTCCAGCGTTTCCACGGCGCGGACGTCTTTGGTGCAGGCAAGCGACAGGACGGGAACGCCCGAGACGAGGCGCATCACCGTGTCGGCGGCGGCGGTGACATCGTCTTTTGACCAGGTATTGACACTGCATCCTTCCCAGACCGCGCGGAACGCGGCCTGTCCCGTGAGACGGCGGACGGTGTTTTCCTTTGCCTGTGAGAGATAGACGATCGCCCAAAGCGGCAGATCGGCGCACCGTGCGACACCGGAGCTTCCGGCATACGGAATGCCGCGGACACGGATGCCGCCGTCGGTTTCCGGGGAAAAGACCGCCGCGCGGTCGCCGTTGATGAGTTCGGCGTGACGGTGGGCGCTCCAGAGATCCGCCTGGGTCGATTTTCCGGTTCCGGAGGGGGCGGTGAACAGGATCGCGCGGTTTTCGTATCGGATACACGATGCGTGCAAAAGAATCCCCGCGTGTACGGTGATGAGATGCTCCGCTTCCAGGGAGGACAGCACGGTTTTCGGTGTGATGCGGGTGCCTTTGTAAAGGACAAGTGTTTCCCTTGCGTTTCGCTGAATGCACAGATATGCGCCGGCGGCGGTTTCGCCGACCGCACCGACATACCGGGTCTGCGTTTTGCCGTCATCCGACAGATAAACGCGCTTTGCGGGGTCATGATAAATGCAGTTCCCCGTCGGTTTTGGCAGTGTGTCGGTGCAGACGATGTCGTACCGGTGCGCGGGCGCAGGCGTGTCGGTTTCCGCAAACGGCAGAAGCACGCCATCGTCCGTGAAAACATCGTCGCCCGTCATGCGCACGGATACCGGAATGCCGCCGATGCGGTAACAGGTTTCTCTCGTCATCGGCATTCCACCATGACGATTTTGCTGCCGGAGACGGTATAATGTCCCGTCATGACCTGCCGCAGCTCACCCGCGGAAAGACCGCCCTCGATCTTCACGCGGTAGGTGATACCGCCGTAGTACAGATCCGACGCGGCGTTTTTGTAGCAGATATAGATGTCGCCGTCAAGGTCTTCGTCCGAGACGTTGCGCACGTTCAGCGCGCCGTCCAGGCCGATGATCTCCAGAACGCTGTCGCACAGGGTCATCGGCGTGTCAAAGAGAACAACGTTCGAGACCAGAGCGGAGGTTGGTTTCACCCCATCGCCGGGATAGGAGAGACGGTTCTTTTCGAGAAGCACCGCTTTTTCTCCCGCCGGTAGGGTCGAGACGGAAAACGCAGTGGTCGTACCGTCTTCGTAGGAGAGCGAAATTTCCGCGTATTGCAGGTCGGAGGCGGAGACATTTTCGACAATGATCATCATCACGCCGGAGACGATTTCGTCGGAGCCGTCTTCCATGTACAGACCCGCATAGCTGCCCATGTCGCAGATGACAAGGGTTTGCTTCGTCCCGGTGACAAGCGGAATTTCTTCCGCCGCCGTGTTAATGGAGGCCGTGACAACAGGCGTACCGCCCGTTCCGTCGATGTCCGGTTCCGCATCAGCGACATTCCCGCGGGAGGTCAGTGCCAGATAAACGGTCAGCCCCAGCAGAACCACAACCGCGCCGAGACAGCACCACAGCACCGCGCGGTTCCCTTTTCGTTTTTTGGATGTTTTTGCGTTCATAAGCACCTCGTGTCGGCATTAGATATGTTCGATAACCTGTCACTATCCATTAAATCAAGGATATTTCGCGTATTTCTCGGCAGAATGGAGGTTATCGATCATATCTATTTAAGAATGAAAAAGCCGCACCGCCGATGGGTGCGGCTTTGTTCGGTTTTCGGGGGTTAGGGGTTAGGAGTTGAAGAGGTTGTTGGTCTCGGTTGGTACATGGTAACAAAGACCATCAAAATCTTTCGATCCATCAATAATTGTTGTGGTACAGCCTTCATTTCCATCCAAGAAAATGTTTATATCACCGAATGCAATACCACATTGTTCAGCAGCAGGTGTATGTGTTTTTACTTCACAATCTCCCGCAATAGAAGTGTTGAGGGTAAAATCTTCAAATGTGATTTCCGGCTTTGTGTAAAGCTTTTTCAAGGTCAGTACCCTCCTTACTTCTTGTTTTTCTTGTTGTTTTTGTTGTTCTTTTCCGCAACCGTGACAACAGTTTCTTCCGCTTCGCTTGCAATGCCGTCGGCATCGTATGCAACAGCGGAGATCGTCATGTCACCGGCTTCGGCGGCGGTCATCTGTACCGACCAGGTACGGACACCGGTTTTCCGGTTTTCCTTGTACTTGGTGACGGTCTGACCGTTGACGGAAACACTTTCCACGTCAGCGGAGGTCGTGATGATCACGCTGAACTTCTGACCGACTTTGACAGACTTGGAAGAAACGCGGACATCGAAAGATTCGGGGACGAAAATTTCTTCTTCCGGTTCTTCGACACTGACACTACGCAGACTCATCAATGCAGAGGTTGCACTGACTTCATCCATGTAAAGGCTTGTTGTCATCGGCTCATCAAGATCACTTTCAGATTTTCCATAAGGATTCTGCGTATATGTAATCTTAATATTTGTGATGGAAAGAATTCCACTTGTTGTTCCGGTATTTGTAATTACAACAGTTCCGGACGAAATGTCCTTAATACTGTAATACATATCGGTAGCGGTGTTTATCGTCTTGGCGGTTTCTGCTGTTGTATCCGAATCATAAATCTTATAACTTACAGAACCACCATTTGCAACCTTCAAACCAATCTGAACATCTGCAATGTTAGAAGCGTATGTCGGATTGAGTTTGAACGCAACAGACTGTTTGGCATCAAGATACAGTTCATTATTAGGACCGTAACTTACATAATCGGCAATACTCGTTGTTTCATTGTTACCATCAATAAAGATAGCACCGCTCAAATCTGTTCCGCTTACAGTAACAGTTCCATCTTCATTTTCTGTTACAGTGTAATTCGATGCAGCAATAATGTTGTTACGCAGTTCAATGTACTGCGGCCATGCTTCATCATCTTTTCCGTATGCATCGTTTGCAATATCATTTACATTTCCGGTGGGGTCATAAATACGAATTGCATCGAGAATGAACGTATATGCGTTATCGTTGCTTTCTCCTTCAATATCATCCGTCTTATCAAAGATCGAATTATACGCGGCTTTTATCGTAACTGTATATTTTCCGTAAGTCAGTCCACTTACTTTCATAACAGGAACTTGATAAAGCGCATTCGGAGAAGCACTATCCACAGCAACCCATTCTCCATTTTCATAAGCATAACCATAATAGTTATTTACGAAATAAGATTCTGAGGTTCCATCGGCACCAGTCACTGTAACAGTTATTGCACCTGATGTTTTGTCCGTCATACTGATTACATCAAAACCAGTACCATAAAATTCAAATGTCGCATTTGCAAAATGGTCTGCATCAACTTTTACTTGTTTTGCGCTACCCATAGAATACGTACTCATTGAATCGTATGCGCTGTCGTAGCCGTAGAGGTTGTTGGCATCATATGCCGCGCTCATTGCCTGGGAAACGCCGGGGCGGTCAACGTCCTGGGTATCATTGATTGTTGTGCCGATGCTTGTCCACTGAGTATTTTCATCAGGAGTTGTTGAAGTCACATTTCCTGCTTCATCATACGTAATGGTATAAGAACTTAATTCTACAAAATCATCCTCATAATAAATCGTCGTAGCCGGGATGACTGTGACGGACGAATACATATTCGTCGTGTTGAGGGTTGCGTTGTTGCTTGCATCGTAGGTGTAGTAGTTGACACCGGCTTCGTAGTAGAATACTGCGGGTTCGTCGATTTCCATGTTGTTCAGATGGAAGCGGACGGAGGTCAGATTTTCCTTGGATGCAGTCCAGACGCCATCGGAACTTTTGACAGAATCGGAACCAACTGCGGTTGTATATGTACCGCTGTTGATGGTAACGCTGGACGGAGCATTCAGCATAACACCCGTAACACCTGCCGCGAGACCGTCGTTGGTGTAGACATCAATGACGACATCGAGACCGAAGTCGATGACAACGGTATCTTCGACCAGTGCGGGTTTCCAGACGACAGCGAATGCGACTGTGGTATTGGCGTAGTCGATGTCGGTAGTTACGGTTGCTTCGTAAGATGTATTGGATTTTGTGGAGGTATAAGTACCTGCTGTTGCAGAGTATGCACCGTAATCATCGTACTTTGTATCTGCCTTGGTGTTAAACACTTTGGTAGTTTCATACGATTTCAAACCGCTCGTAGAACCTTCAATAATGAAATAATCATTATTCTTTGTTGTTCCATTATCTACCGATTCTGTTTCATATACTCGGATTTCATAGTATGCTTTTGTGTCATACAATGTATAAACGTCAGGTACTTTTGCGCTTGCATACAAATCTTGTGCAAGCATTTTTTCTTGTCCTTCCAGTTCATTCCAAGTTACAGCATATGTATACGGAGTTGTTACATATACAGCTTCTGCAAACGGAACGACTTTCCCGGCACGGTTAACAGGCTCACCATTTTCATTCACTAAATAAAACACATAGGTTACTTGTGCGCCATTCCAAGTTAACTGCGGAACTGGGAATTCCTGCTGGCACTTATTACCATTGAAGTTTGTGTAAGTAATCGTTGCGTATTCGTTGGTATTGTAAGTACCTGCCGCAACCTGATCATCTACATTATAACCTGCAGACTTATCAAGATAAACGAAATACTGGAGCGCAAGCTCGGTTGTATCAAGCTTATCTGCATACCAGTTGAAGAACTCGCCTTCACTTGTTACTTCATAATCGAAGTATGTACCATCTATCTTGGTTACAATGCCATCAGTGATGGTTACATGCGTGCAATCTGTACAAGTTACACCGTCAACCGTATGGCTCTTAAGCGTGCCATCTGCGTTGAACGTGAAGTTTTCAAGAACGGCCGGGTCACCAGTACGTTCTTTGTTACTGTCAAGCGTATACTGAACCGCCTGGATGTAAAATTCGCTCATTCCAGCTTCGGTACTTGTGACACCGGTGGGGAGTGCGAAGTTTACGGTATAGTGGGAGTCAATCTTGTCTTCGACAACAACATTGGTTGCGGCTTGTTTGATTTCGAGGGCGATATTCGCAAATGCGCCTTTTAATGCAGTCGTATCACTGCCATCTTCAACTACATAAGCCTTACTGGAATCAGAAGCGATGTTCTGCAGAATCGTCGTACAGTTCGGATAATCGTCTGCCGACAAACCGGTAAGAACAGAGTACATCGTCACGCCGTCGTCTTTCATCAGCGTGGAGTAATACTCGTGAGTGTAAGTGGCGATGGTTGCAAAGTTGCTGTCAGACTGATTGGAACCACCGCTTGCACTTGCAGTAGAATTGGTATAACTTGTAGCAGTGCCGGCTTTTACTGCATCATAGTTGGTGATGTACTTATAAGATGTAGGACCACCGTCGGATACGAAAACGCAGAACTGCTGGCGGTCATTGCCGATGCCGTCGGTCTTGGCGGCAGTCAGGATTTGCTGACACTTCTCAAGAGCTTCGTCATAAGGTGTACCACCGGATTCCTGGTCATCACTCGCACCACGGACTGCGGTGCAGAAAGAATCCCATTGGTCAGCGGAGATAGTTCCCAACTCCCAGTATGTGTATGGCGAACTGTTACCACTGTTGAATGCCAGAACAGCAATACGATTGTTATTGTAAGTGCCGTCCTCGTTTTTGACGATCTGCTCTGCAAAAGCAATTGCGGATTCTTCTGCCGCAGTCATTGCTGTACTGGACATGGAACCTGTCATATCCAGCATAATGACAACGTCAATCTCGGAACCGGTCGAATACGGTACACCCGTCATAGACAGTTCAACCTGTGCGATACCGGTTTCGGAGAAGTTACCGACCGCGGTCGCAGTTTTGTCGAAACGGATTGCGCCTTCGTTGGGGTATTCGGGGAAGTCGTTGGTGCCGTCGGAGGGGATAACGTAATTATTTTTGGATACGGAGAACGTCACAACGTCTGTTGCCTGTACGGTCTCGCCCTCATTGTTGGTATATGCGTAATAAACGGTAATCTGTACAGTTCCCTCTTCTCCGATGAATGTGACATTACCGTCAGAATCGACTTTTGCAACAGCGGTATTATTGGAATTCCAAGTCAGTTTACTGCTTTCAACAGTTTGTTCTGTTTCACCGTTGAGATATACTTTCGCCCAAAGGTCATATGTGTCATTTGCTTCCACGCCTTTGATCGAAATCGTATCGGTAACGGAAACATAATCGGAAGTCGTTCCCTCTGCCCCCGTACCATCGGAATTATGTGTGATGTCAACAGTGTAATAAGGATACGTTGCGGTGACGGTGATGGTGTCCCAGATCTTGTACTCTGTACCATCTTTCGTAATAAACGTGTAGTATACACGGACAGTCGCAGTACCGGCTTCGCCTGTGAATGAGAGGGTGGAACCGGTCGTATTTGCGGTGTCAATGATACCGGATTCGTCGGAGACGATTGCATAGGAGTAGGTGCCTTCAGAAGCATTTGTTTTTGCTACGATGGTTTCCGTTTCCGCGGTAGAATCGTCCGAATCGTAGATGTGTTCGATGTCGGAGGCGGTGACGGAGTAGGTAACACTACCGTCAACTTCAGTGGGAACGTAGAAGTAGATATTATCAGAAGAACTACTCATGTCCCAACCAGAATCATAAACAAGATAATAAGTAGTTCTTTTAGGAACAATAGATAATCTATTGGACGAATATGTCCAACTCGTAGAACTCGTAGAACTTGTTGACAAGTCCAAAGAATAGTTACTGTTAGAACCACTATAAGTCAGGTAGTAACTACCATTTTTCAGAGAAGTAGAACTGCTACCGCTCGCAGTCCAAAGCTCATCATCGGTCGCATCCGTAAGTTCGATATATGCACCGATTGTGCTGTCTGTCTTGACAGTTACACCGGTTGCCGCAACCGAACCGCTGTTATTCGCCAGAGCATAATAACTTCCTGCGGAATTACCGTTGACAATCAGATAAGAAGTACCGGAAGTAATGCTGCTGGTCAGCACATAAACAGTCTTCTTTTCCGTGGTGGATACCTTCTGGAAAGAACCATCGTCTGCGGTGGTAACAGTTGCACCACCTACAACAGTCTCGGTGGAACCGTCGGAGGAATCGCCGCCCGAGACAGTGCCGTCGGAACTGACCGTGATGGTCTGCTTCTCGTAGATATAGATACCATCCGTAGCGGTGGAAGTCATAGAGTAACCATCGCTGTAGGTCAGATAATAGGTGGTACTGTCGCTGTTCGTAGAAACACAAGCGAGCTGACCATCGGAATATGTCCAGTAACGGGTATAAACAGCACCGCTGGTGCTAGTTAAACTGCTACTGAATGCCAAAGAACCGCTACTTGCGTACATGGCATAAGTCTCTGCGTTAATCAGTCTGGGATAACTGGAATAACTGCTATTGGTATGTGCCGTAGCATTCCAGACATAACCGGAATCGGCTTTCTCGATATAAGTGTAGTCACCACTAGTAACCACCGTTGCGGTAGTAGTATCAGCGGAACCACTGCTCTGACCAAGCAGAGTGACCATGTCGGTGTTGCCGTTAGCAATCAGATAATCCTCGCCGACGGTCATGGTGTCAACAAGAACGTAGACTTCCTTGGTGGTGCCGTTATCAGTGTCACCAGAACCGGAATCAGTACTAGAAGCAAACGCACGCGGTACAGTCTCATTAACCGCATAAGTTCCACTCAATTCACCGTCCGCATTATACACAGTATAATTGATGCTATCATCGTAAATACGAACTGCAGTAGCAACTTTGTTGCGTGCAGGTGTATTCGGAGGATCGATGTATCCTGCATTCAGATAAGTAAAATTGGGTGTTACGGTAGAACCGCCCTGAATAGAGATAGTTTCACTACCATTTTTTGCAATATAATACGCGGCTGTATCAACATTACTTTCAGAAGTATGGTTATGCGCCCAGAAGAACGCAATATCCATTTGTTTAGCCGCGGCAGAAATGGCAGTATACCATGCCGCCGCACCGTTATTATCACCTCTGCGTGCGTGCAAAGGCATATGAGAAATAATAAATAACGGTTTGGTCTTGTCAAGACCTGCGACAGTAGATGTAAAATTGGAAGTATCTGGACTACTGCTACTCATCGAATTTTCACTGATAGTATAAATATAATAATTCGTAGTACTATCACCGTAACTCAAGCCGGTGAAATCATCGATACCATAATCGCCCTCGTCATCATGATTGCCGAAAGCATATATACACTGCACGTCAGAATACACTTCATGTGCCGCAGATGTGACACTGCTTGCAGTTGTCTGTGTATCGCCCACAAATGCAGCTGTTGTCGGGGCAAATGTTGAATCTGCCGACTTGATGCCATTAAATACCGAAGTGACTGTACTCGGATTATCATGTACATCAGAGCAGAAAATCGCCGCATCAAGAACGGTTTCAGAACTGCGAGGTTCTACTGCCAACACATTCACCGGCAAACATCCGATGAGCATGAGCAAGCACAACATCAAAGCCGTGAACCGCTTCATTGAAAAAGCTTTCATAAAATTGTCTCCCTTCAGGATTTGCGGGTGTCCGGTTTCCGGTTCTGTCCGCATCTATTTATGTTTTCATAGGGGTCAGATAGAAATTCTATCCCTATTTTTCACATAATAATTATAGCACAATCCCGCGCAAAAATCAACTGTTTTATGTTCATAATATTATTTTCGTACATTTTATTTGTTTATTCTTGCTTAAAGCATATTACTTTGCGCAACCGTATTCCGTCGTTCTTTATGATTCATATTGTATCATAAAATCAAAGATTTTGCAACAAAATCCGTCATAATTTCCCGTTTGTTCACAAAATGCTCACAAAAAATCCGTGAATTTCGGGTCATCGCCGTCAGTCCGCCGTCAGAAATCCGGGCTCTTCTGCGCGCGGAACGTGGAAATTCTTACCATTTGTTATAATGCGAGAAAAATTCCAGAAATAAGCTGTCAGAATATAAAAACGAAACCGCCCCAAAGCCGTCGTTTGACGGCGCATCGCGGAGAAACCTGTTGAAATTGCGCAAAATTATCGCGATATTTGGCGATAAAGCGCAAAGTAATATGCTTTACGAAACCCAACCGTCAAAATTATAAAAATGACGGGAGACGGTAACATGAAAAACGATCTGACAGGACAGAAATTCGGTCTTCTCACGGCGATGGAACCTCTGCGCTCGGAGGGACGGCGTGGGGTCATCTGGCGCTGTGTCTGCGACTGCGGACGGGAAAAAGAAGTGCCCGCGATGTATCTGCGCAATGGGCACACGCAAAGCTGTGGCTGTATGCGCCGCACGCGCGGTGCGCCCCGGGACATTTCCGGTCAGGTTTTCGGCCGCCTGACCGCCCGTTCCTTTCAATATTATAATGAAAAAAAGCAGGACTGCTGGTCGTTTTCTTGCACCTGCGGCAAAGAGATCGTCATTCCCGCGGCAAATGTCAAATGGGGCAACACGCGCTCCTGCGGCTGTCTTTTGACGGAGCACATGGTCGCCATGCGCACCGAAAACATCACCGGCGAGCGTTTCGGTTCCCTGGTCGCGCTCTCTCCCACCGACCGCCGCGATTCCTGCGGTTCCATTGTCTGGAAATGTCAGTGCGACTGCGGCAACACCGCGTTTCACTCCGTCAGCGTTCTCCGGCACGGCCATGTGCGCTCCTGCGGCTGTCTCTACCGCTCCTCCCGCGCGGATTGTTCCTCTTATCGCCGCGACATCACCGACGGCACCTGTCTCGGTTCCCTCATCGCCGCCAAAAACGTTCGCCGCAACAACTCCACCGGCTGTACCGGTGTCTACCAGAACGCCCGCACCGGAATGTATACCGCCTACATCAATTTCCGGAAAAAGCGCTACTATCTCGGCTCCTTTGAAAACAAAGACGACGCCGTCCGCGAACGCCGGCGCGCAGAACAGCGGCTTCATGATCCGATGATTGAGGAACGGTTTTCGTGTGTGACGGAGGAGGGGAGGGAGAAGTTCAGGGAGTATCTGGAACAAAAAATGAATCTACCCGGAGCGATTGAGAAGCAACCGGCGATCATGGAATTACAGAAATAAAAAATCGCAAATTGCAATAGCAAGTTGCGAAAAGATATTAAACTTGAAAAATACGATATTTGCTTTGACCATGTGAGTTTCGGATATGATGATAGAGCCGTATTAAAGGATATTACTTTACCATTCCCGAACAGACAACAACGGCCATTGTCGGGTCATCCGGCAGCGGAAAAACAACGATATGTAATCTGATTGCAGGATTTTATGATGTGAACAGCGGTACAGTGTCGGTTAGTCAGGCGGATGTACGGAAAATGACCTGCGATAGCTTTTTAAATATTTTTATGGTATTCCAGAAAGTGTATTTGTTTAATGATACCATCGAGAATAATATACGCTTTGGCAATCCGGCGGCGACACATGATGATGTCGTTCAAGCAGCGAAAAAAGCGCAATGCCATGATTTTATTATGCGGCTTCCTAATGGATATAACACAACCGTTGGTGAGGGTGGTTCTTCTCTATCTGGCGGCGAAAAGCAGCGTATATCCATTACCAGAGCTATTTTGAAAAATGCTACCATCATTATTTTGGATGAAGCTACTGCAAGCGTCGATCCAGAAAATGAGCATTTGATTCAACAGGCAATAAGTGAATTGACAGTTGGTAAACCGGTTGTTGTTATCGCGCATCGTCTGGCAACGATTGAACACGCAGAGGGCTGGAGCATTGCTTAAAGAAGAAAAAACGCTTAAACCTTACGCATCGCTTCTTTCCTTTTTATAAAGAACCTTTTTTATTTCGGTTTCACCGCAACCAGCAGATCCAGCTGAATATCTTCCGGTTTCAGGTCAGCCTGATTCACATAATTGACGTAATTGAGATGCTCTTCATACAGTCCCATGTGGTACCCGCCGCCCAGGTCTTCGATATTGAGATCGTATTTCCGGCTTTCACAGACCCACTCGAGAAGCAATCTCCACTCCTCAAACGCGCCCATTGGGATCATGTGTGCCGCATACAGTCCGCCGGGAATGGATTTTTTCACAAGCGGCGCGGGAACCTCCATGTCCTCGGGAATCGAGACCCAGCGTTCATACCCGTGAAAACCGGTCTCATCCACAGGATTCGGCGCATTGAAACCGAAATGCCGCATCGCGGGGTAACGCGCAGGCAGATCATGCTCCCGCACAAATCGGTCGATGACCTCCCCCGTCCGGTCTTCCGGCGCATCGCCGATGTACTGATACGATGCGACTGTCATCGGTGGCAGATACAAGATCCGCACATCCCGATCGGATAAGCGGTTGAGCTTCTGTTCCGCGCGGGTCAGGTCTTCCATCGTTGCCGGCGGTTTTTCCGGTGTTTCTTCCCTGCGCAGATTGCGGGAAACGGTCAGCGCATCCGTCATTTCAAGCAGTGTCTCGTCATCCGGAAGCGCAAACCTGGTCTCGTCCAGCTTCAGCTGCTCCAAAAGCCGCACGAGGATGCTTCGGATGGTGGACAGCGCCGACAGCTCGGACTCGACCCCGGCGAGGTTTTCCTCGAACGCCGCAATGGCGGGCGCCGCGCTGTCGCTTTGCAAAATCACCGCGATCTGTTTCAATGGGATCCGCAGCTTGCGCAGAACGATGATCTGCCGGAGCCGTCCAACGGTGTCCTCGTCATAGGTGCGGTAGGAGTAATCCTCCCGTTCACCGCGGATGGATGCGATCAGTCCGACCTGTTCCCAATACCGCAGGGTGCGCGTGGAAATGCCGTAGAACAGCGATACCTGACTGATGGTCTGAAGTGCCATAATAAATTCTCCTTTTGGGTGGTTTGAGAATATTATATCATATGACATGGATTTCCGCAGGAAATCCGCGCTGTGATACACAGCGAAACATAATGCGAAGCATTGTGTGTCATATGATCAAAATATCAAGCGGTTTCGCCGTCTGGCGAAACCTACCCATTCTGCTGTTCAGCAGAATGGGTGCAAAAAGCAACGCTTTTTGCTTGCTTAAGATATTATACCACTTGACGCGGCGTCAAAGTCAAGACCTTCTGGCAATTTTCCAGCGTTTTTTTGTCGCATTCCGGCGTATCCGCAAGCGGAAACGGGATTCCGAGCCGCTCGTATTTTTCAAGGCACAGCTTCCGGAACGGCAGAAGCTCGATTTTTTCCGGTGTCAGAATTGCTCCCGCAAACCGTTCCACCGCCCGGATGCCGTCAGGGGTGTCGGTCAGACCGGGAACGACGACGTGACGGATCCACACGCGGCAGTGCGCATCGCGGCAGGCGGAAAGAAATTCCCCGGTCGCCCCCAGGTTCACGCCGAACAGTTCCAGACTTTTCGTTTCATCCGGATGCTTAATGTCACACAGGACGACATCGGTGTGGGACAGCACCGCTCGGACAGCATCGTCCGGCATCACTCCCGCCGTGTCAAGACAGGTCCCGATGCCGCGGCGGTGGCACTCGGCAAAAAATTCCGCCATAAATTCCTTTTGCAGAAGCGGTTCCCCGCCGGACACAGTCACACCACCCGTCTCGCCGAAGTAGCTTTTGTACCGCTCGACCCGGTCAGCAAGCTCTGTGACAGTGTATTCCCCGCCGCCGTTCTCATTTGTCACAGCCAAAAGCGGCTGGGTATCGGGATTGTGACAGTAGGGGCAGTGATAAGGACACCCCTGCAGAAAGATGACATATCGGATGCCCGGTCCGTCCACGGCACCCAGGCTCTGGAAGCTGTGAACGCGGGCTTTGATGGGTTTATTTATCATAAATTCTCCTAAAATAAAGGCGTACTGTCGGAAACGGTACGCCTTTTGTGTGTTCGGTATCGGGTTTACATTGCGCCGTGGAAAGTACGCGCGATGACCTCATTCTGCTGTTCTCTCGACAGACGGTGGAAGTTGACCGCGTAGCCGGAGACACGGATGGTCAGATTCGGGTACTTTTCCGGATGTGCCTGGGCATCAAGAAGCATATCGCGGTTGAAGACGTTGACGTTGATGTGCTGTGCATCCTGTCCGAAATAACCGTCAATGATGGTGCAGAGATTTGCATAACGGGATTCGTCGTCGGCACCGAGCGCCTGCGGAATGATGCAGAACGTGTTGGAAATGCCGTCCTTGCAGACATCATAGGAGAGCTTCGCAACGGAGTTGAGGGATGCGAGCGCACCGGAAGCATCTCTGCCGTGCATCGGGTTCGCGCCGGGCGCAAACGGTTCGCCGGCTTTTCTGCCGTCTGGCGTGGAACCGGTCTTCTTGCCGTAGACTACATTTGAGGTAATGGTCAGAATCGACAGCGTATGCTCGGCATCGCGGTAGGTTGGAATGGCTTTGAGCGCATCGAAGAATTTTCCGACCTGCTCTACAGCGATGCTGTCCACACGGTCGTCATCGTTGCCGTATTTCGGGAATTCGCCGACCGTCTCAAAATCCTTGATCAGTCCCGTTTCGTCGCGGATAACACGCACCTTTGCATACCGGATCGCCGACAGCGAGTCCGCCAGAACGGAAAGTCCCGCCACACCGAACGCCATGAAGCGGTGAACATCGGTGTCATGCAGTGCCATCTGGATCTTTTCATAAGCATACTTGTCGTGCATATAGTGGATCATGTTCATGGCTTTGACATACGTCTCGGCAAGCCATGGACGGTATTCGTCCATCAGGGTGCAGACGGTGTCGTAATCCAGATATTCGCCCTCAAACCGCTTTCCGGCAGTCGCGATCTGCGTTCCGCTCTTTTCGTCTCTGCCGCCGTTGAGCGAGAGAAGCAGCAGCTTGACCAGATTCGCGCGCGCGCCGAAGAACTGCATATCCTTTCCGACACGCATCGCCGAGACACAGCACGCGATCGCGTAGTCGTCGCCGAACTTGCGGCGCATCAGGTCGTCGTTTTCATACTGGATGGAGTCGGTATCGCAGGAGACCTTTGCGGCATAACGGCGGAAACCGGCGGGCAGGTCTTTCGACCAAAGCACGGTCAGGTTCGGTTCTGCGGAGGGATTCAGGTTGTAAAGCGTATGCAGAATGCGGAATGCGGACTTTGTGACCAGCGTTCTGCCGTCCTCGCCCATACCGCCGATGGCTTCCGTGATCCACATCGGGTCGCCGGCAAACAGCTCGTTGTATTCGGGCGTACGCAGATGCCGCGCCATGCGCAGCTTCATGACAAAGTCGTCGATGATCTCCTGAATGGCACACTCGTCATAAATGCCGGCTTTCAGATCGCGTTCAAAATAGATGTCAAGGAACGCCATGTTGCGTCCAAGGCTCATCGCCGCACCGTTCTGCTCCTTGATGGCACCGAGATAGCCGAAATACAGCCACTGCACCGCTTCGCGGGAGTCCTTTGCCGGAACGGAAATGTCATAACCGTACATCGCCGCCATATCTTTCAATTTTTCCAGGAACGCAATCTGCTGATACAGCTCCTCCAGACGGCGGATGTCGTCTGCCAGGACATTGTGAGAGGCAATGGCAGCCTTGTCTTTCTTCTTCTGTTCAATGAGAACATCCACACCGTACAGTGCAACGCGGCGGTAGTCGCCGATGATGCGTCCGCGGCCGTAGGCATCGGGAAGACCCGTGATGATGCCCGTGTGGCGTGCCGCGCGGATGGCTTCGTTGTAAACGCGGAACACACCGTCATTGTGCGTGGTGCGGAACTTGAATTCGTCCTCCACCTTCTGCGACAGCTCGTAGCCGTATGCCTTGCAGGCTTTGCGGGTCATGTTGATGCCGCCGAACGGGTTCACCGCGCGTTTGAGCGGCGCATCTGTCTGAAGACCGACGATGATTTCATTGTCCCGGTCGAGATAGCCGGGTGCAAATGAGCAGAGCGATGCGACCGTTTCGGTATCGACATCGAGAATACCGCCGCGTTCATGCTCCTTTGCCAGCAGCTCCGATAATTTTTCGTTGAGCATCCGCGTGCGCGCCGTCGGCGGTGCGAGGAACGATTCGTCCCCCTCATACGGCGTATAGTTTTTCTGGATGAAGTCGCGCACATTGATGCTGTCCTGCCAGACACCGGCAGAAAAGCCGTTCCACTGTTCAAATTTCATAATTCAGATTCCTTTCTTTGCGCTTTCCACCAAAACAGATGGAAAACATTCCAAATATAAAAACAAAAAAGGCCGCACTTCCGTTTTGCGAAAGTGTTGCCCAGACGAAGCGGCACATACTGAAACCTCATTGTGGTTATTTCCACATACGGCAGTACCGGGAAACAGAATCCATTCTGCATCCGGGACACCGCAATTCCGTCAGAGGCTTATGTTTTACCATGTACCCATTATACCATACTTTTCTCAGCCTGTCAATCCCTTTTCCGATTTTTCGGCATTTTCGATAATTACGGGTTTTTTATCCGGCCCTCTTGTGTTTGTCATGATTCTGTGGTATAATAAGAATATAGAATCGAACGGAAGGAAATTCACTTATGGAAATTTTATACTTTTTTGAATCGATCCGCAATCCCATATTGGATGCATTTTTCTCAGCCGTGACCTATTTCGGACATGAACTTCTGTTCATCATTTTGGTGCTCATCATGTTCTGGTGCGTGGACAAACGCGGCGGATATTATCTTCTCGTCGTCGGTCTTGGCGGCACGATGATCAATCAAGGGCTGAAAATGATGTTCCGCATCCCGCGCCCGTGGGTGCTGGACCCGGATTTTACCATCGTGGAAAGCGCAAGAGAAGCCGCCACCGGCTATTCATTTCCCAGCGGTCATACCCAGTGCGCTGTCGGTGCGTGGGGATGTGTCGCGCTCTGGGAGAAAAAACGCATGGTGCGCATTCTCGCCCTCCTGCCGCTCCTCCTTGTTCCCGTCTCCCGGATGTATCTCGGTGTGCATACGCCGCTGGATGTCGGTGTGTCCTTTGTCATCGCACTTCTGCTCGTGTTTGCCGTATATCCTCTGATGATGCGCACAGAAACCCGCCCGGCACTGCTGACAGCGGCACTGTGGGTCGTCTTCGCGCTCGGTGCGGCGGATATTCTGTATCTGACTTTGTACAATTTCCCCGCGGACGTCGATGCGGCACATCTTCTCGATGCCGTTTCCACCGCGTGGAAGCTGACCGGTGCGGCACTCGGTATGGTACTGGTCTGGATCATCGATCACCGGTATCTACATTTTGAGACGAAAGCCGTCTGGTATGCGCAGATCCTGAAAGTCGTTCTGGGCGTTGCCGCCGTGCTTCTGGTAAAAGAACTGTTCAAGGCACCGCTCCGTGCCATTCTCCCCGACAGTCTTGCGGACGGCGTACGCTATTTCCTCGTTGCCGTGACGGCAGGAAGCATCTGGCCGCTGACCTTTCCATATTTTGCCAAACTTAGCCAAAAAAACGCAAAAAACGAATCGTAAAAGGACGCCGTAACAACTATGAATCTTTATTTTGCCCCGCTTGAAGGCGTGACTGACGTCAATTTCCGCAATATCCATGCGCACATTTTCCACACCCCGCTGTCCTGTGCGGACAAATATTTCGCACCGTTCCTTGCACTCACCCAGGATCATACCATCCACGACCGCGACCGCCGCGCCCTGCAGATCGAAAACAACCCCGGCATCACCGTCGTTCCACAGATGCTGACAAACGATCCTCATGCCTTTCTTGGCGGTTCAAGAGAACTTTTTGGAATGGGATACCGGGAGGTCAATCTCAATCTCGGCTGTCCGTCCGGAACCGTCGTCGGCAAAAAGCGCGGCGCGGGATTTCTGACGGAGCACGACGACCTGGAACGGTTCTTTGACACGGTTTTCGCCGATGCCCTCTTTGCGGACGGGAACATAAAACTGAGCGTCAAAACACGGCTCGGAATGTTTTCACCGGACGAGTTTCCGGACATTCTCGACATATATAACAAATACCCAATCTCAGAGCTGATCCTGCACCCGCGGGTCAGAAAAGAGATGTACAAAGGCGACGTCCACACCGACATGACCATCTACGCAATGACCCATTCCAAGCATCCGTTATGCGCAAACGGCGACCTTTTCACAGTGGAGGACGTGCGCATTCTACTGGGTACTCTGCCAAAGTCCCCCGCTTCCTTGATGTTCGGGCGCGGTGCAGTATCCAATCCCAATCTGTTTTCAGAGGTGCGGCAGATGCTGGCAGGAGAACCCGTCACCCCGCTGTCCATAGAACAGCTCGGCGCATTCACGGAAGCACTGTATGAGGACACAAAGACCCGCCTGTCCGGAGAACGCCATATGCTCTTCCGTCAGAAAGAGTTGTGGGCATACTGGATCGTCTTGTTTGCGGATGCGGAACCGTTCCGAAAACGTCTGCGCAAAGCATCCACTTTGACGGAATTCCGTTCTATCACCGACACGCTTCTGCGCACCGGTTCCCTTCTTCCGGGTGCCGGTTTTGCCGGGAATGCGAAGATGAATACGCCGATTTCTTAATGCGGTTTCATCGGTTTCTTGCGAATTTTTCTCCATTTGTTTACATATATTCCATATTTGTCCAACATCCTGTTCATAAATATCAGATATAATATTCATACATTCTCAAAGATGTAAAATCATTTTCCCAAAGGAAAGGAACTTCCCATGAATATTGTATCTGTCAAAAACCGTTCTTCCGCACTCCTGCTGGCACTGCTTCTTCTGCTTCCCGCCGCATCCATGACCGCATGCGACGATAATGACGGAGAAACCGAGGTTCCTGAAACCAAGGTCGCAGTCCCCACCGCTGTGGATCATGTCTGGAAAACGGATTACATCACGCTTCCGGACGGCGTTTCCGCATGGGAACTTGGCAATTACAGCTATGACGGCAATGAGCTGACCTTTGAAGCACGCCACGTTCTGGATGAAGAAAATTACATATACGAAAATGTCCTCCTTTCCTACGATTTCACCGCCGGTGAATACACGATGACCACCGCCCCGACCGTCGATACCGAAACCTACGGTTATGCCTATTATACCGTTTACCCCACCAGCGGCACAGCCGACGGTGAAGTGAGCGGCGGCATGATCTCCGTGTTCCAGCAGTACATGGAAACGACCGACACAACGCTCTGGAACATGGTGCGCTTCGATGCCGACGGAAACGAGGTCTGGAATGTGGACCTCACCGCCGCGTTCCCGATAACAGAGGATCAAAGCTGGTTTTATGTCTCCGACATCATGCTGACCGCAGACGGGACGATATATGCGTTTGCCGACCGGGCGATCACGGCATTTTCTGTCGAGGATGGCACGAAGCTGTTCGACATTTCCGTTGACAATTATATTGACAACAGCTTCATGACCGCGGACGGAACGGTCTATATCAGCTTTTACGAATGGGATGAGACGACCGGCGACGGCGGTTATGTCTACCGCTCCGTTGATGCGGAAAAGAAAGCACTCGGCGATGCGCTCCCGATTCCCGAAACGGTCAATATGGACAACGCCGACCTCTTCATTGCGGACGGTTATGACCTTTATTATAAAAACGATACCGGACTTTACGGTCTCAATTTCACGGATACCGAATCCACGCTTCTGTGCAACTGGATCAACTCCGACCTGATCGCAAACGATCTGTACACGCTTTCGGTGCTCGATTCCGAACGCGCGGTGTTCTTTGACAATGACCCGGTATCCGGTGATCCCCAGCTGTGCGTGATGACCCCGGTCGCGCCGGAGGATGTCAAAGCAAAATATCTGATCGAAGTCGCATATACCGAGCGCGGCGACAGCATGATGCAGCGGTATGCTGTTGCTTTCAACCGGGAATCCGAGGACTACCGTGTCGTTCTGACCGATTATTCGCAGTACGCAGACGGAGATATGACCCCGACCGAGGTTCTGACAAACGAGATCATGACGGGTGACATTCCCGACGTCATCGTCTGCACCGGTTCCGGCTCCGATTATGAACTGGATGCCGATCTGCTTGCCGACAAGGGACTGTTCCTTGACCTCTACACCTATATGGATAAAGAGGGCGAGACGATGAACCGCGGTGCGTTCGTTCCGTGCGTTCTGCAGCCGATGGAAACCGCAGACGGCACGCTCCCGCTTCTCGTGCAGAGCTTTTCGCTTGCGACCCTTGCGGGCAAAGCATCGGTACTCGGGGAGAAAGCCGTGTGGAGCGTGGACAACCTGCTTATGTTCACGGATACGCTTTCCGAGGGACAATATCTCTTTGCTTCCTATTATGATACAAGCGCATCGACCGATGGGACAGAGCCTGCCATGAGCCTGATGAAGGCCCTGCTCTCCTACTCCCTGTCCGCGTTCGTCGATGAGAAAACGGCGACCTGCACGTTCAATGACGGTCGGTTCGCGTCGCTCCTCCGGTTCTGCACGGAAGCACCTATTCTGAACAGCAGTGAGATCGACAGCGAAGCCGCACTGCTCCGGAACAACACCCTTGCGCTGACCTCGCTTGACATTTCCGGATTCAGCGATTATCTGCAGGTCAAATCCTATAATTTTGAAAACGACATCACGCTCGTCGGCTATCCGGTCTCCGATGAAACGGCAGTCTCCGGTACCATCGTCAATCCCGAACGCATGATGGGCATCACAAAAGACAGTCCCGTCGCAGACGGTGCATGGGAATTCTTAAAGCGCACGTTCGGCGACACCGACGACGAGAATTATTTCTGGCGCAACGGCTTTTCCTCCGCATATGCGGCACTGGAAAGTATGTTTGAAGAAGAATCCCGTTCCTACTACATCTTTGAAGAATACGGATGGAGCGCCACGCATTTTGACCCGGAGGACGAAATTGATCTCTCCAACTGGGAAGCGGATGCGGAAATGAGCGGCGGCGTCTGCGGACACTTTGAGGAGGAAGACAAGCAGCTGTTCCTCGACATTTTCAATCACGCAACGATCGTTGCGAATGCTGACGATACCATTCTCTCCATGATCGAGGAGGATGCGTCCGCTTACTTCTCCGGCGCAAAAACGCTTGAGGAAACCGTCGACATCATCCAGAGCCGCGTTTCGATTTACGTCAGCGAAACGATGGGATAAACAGCACCGGTAAAGTGCTTTGCGTTTTTGTTCATTGAATATTTTCATAATATATATATTTATTTGTGTGTTATAATAAAATCATGTTAATATACAAATAATACCAAATTTTACATAAAAGGAGGTTCCCCATGAAACACCCCGCAACCCGCATTTCTGCCCTGTTCCTTGCCCTGCTCCTGACCGGTTCTCTTGCCGCCTGCAACCGGGCGGAAGACAGCGAAGACGATTCCCTGTCCGTCATCGAACCGGTCGCCGTTGACCATGTCTGGAAATCGGAGTACATCAACTTCCCGGACGGTGTTTCCGGCTCCATTTCCGACGCAGTTCTGAATGGCGACACACTGACCTTCACCGGCAGACACGTCATCACTGAAGACCCGTATGAAGTGGAGGATGTCACGATCACGTTCAACATCACCGACCGCACGTTTTCTTATGAAGTGCTTGACACCGGTGCAGACGATTCCCTGTCCCCGCGCGAGCAGGCGGAGAAACTGTATTCTTACACCCAGAACACCGCCGCATATGAAGACGGCACGATGGAGGTCATCTGCACCTACAACGAGGAGACCGGCACGGAATATTACGAGCTTGTCCGCAAGTCCGCAGACGGGTCGGTCGTCTGGAATCTCGATCTGCAGGCGCAGTTCCAGAACAGCACCAACCGCGGCTGGTTCTACATCAATTATTTCATGGTCAATTCCGCGACCGGAACCGTTTATGTCAGCACGGACCAGAGCATTGTCGCACTGGACGGTGACGGAAACCGCCTGTATGAGCTGACCGTGGAAAACCACATCAACGATATGTTCCGCGCCGGTGACGGCACCATTTACGTTTCCGCTTATGAGAGGAACGCCGATACCGGCAATTACGGCATGATGTTCCGTCCGCTCGACGATGTTTCCAAGGGCTTCGGCACACCGCTCGACATTCCCGATACCGTCGATATTCTGAATGCCGATCTTTATACCGTACCGGAGTACGACCTCATGTATTCCAACGATATCGGTCTTTACGGCTGGAATTTTGAGGATGCGGAGCCGACCTATCTCTGCAACTGGGTCAACTCCGACCTGACATCGCAGGACGTGAGCGGTCTGTTCGCCGTTTCCGGAGAACTGGTACTCCGCCGCGACAGTGACCCCGTGACGGGAAAAGCACAGATCGCCGTCATGACACCCGTCCCGCCGGAGGAGGTCACGCCGAAATATCTGATCGAGATCGCATATGCGGACAACGGTTCTCTTCCACTGCAGGAATATGCGGTCGCGTTCAACCGTTCCTCCGACACCTACCGTGTCGTATTGGAGGATTACAACCAGAAAAGTTCTGCTGACGGCACCATTGCCGACATTCTGAATCAGGAGATCATTGCCGGGGACGTTCCGGACATCATCGTGGAAAGCGGCAGCTTTGACACGGACAATCTCGCTGCAAAAGGGCTGTTCCTTGACCTCTACACCTATATGGATGCGGAAGGCGCCGCCGTGACCCGCGACGATTTCGTCCCGTGCGTGCTTGCGCCGATGGAAGCCAATGACGGCACACTCCCAATGCTCGTCACCGACTTTTCTCTGCACACAATCTACGCAAAAGCATCCGTTGTCGGCGAGAAATCGGTCTGGTCGATTGACGACATCGTGTCGCTGTCCGAGTCCCTTTCCGACGGACAGTATCTGTTCTCGATGTACTTAAATTCCGGCGACCCCGAAAACGCACGGGATGCGAAAATGCAGCTCTTGCAGCTCCTGCTCCCCTATTCCCTGTCCGGCTTCATTGACGGTGCGACCTGCACCTTTGACGACGGTCGGTTTGCCAAACTGCTCGAATTCTGCAACACCTGCCCGGTGCTCGACACCTCCACCGTCGAAAACGGCACAAGCTCGCTGTTCCGCGACGGGACGCTCGTTCTGCGGGAGGAGACGTGGCTTTCCGACGTCAGCGGATATCTGCAGACGAAATACTACCAGTTCGGCGGTGAGGATATGGCGGTCATCGGATACCCGACAGCAGACCCCGATGCCGTCAGCGGAACTGTCGTAAGTCCGGAGGTAAAATACGGCATCACCAAGGACAGTCCCGTTGCCGACGGCGCATGGGAATTCCTTGTCAGCACGTTCGGCGACCTGGAGGACGGATATTTCTACCATAGACACACGTTCCCGTCCGCACGTTCTGCGCTGGAGAATCTGTTTGAAGAAGAGGAACGCTCCTATTACGTCTTCCGTGAAAACGGATACAGCGGTACATCCGTTGGAGAGGGCGAAGAATTCAACCTTGAGGACCATCCGTGGATTCAGCAGGAAATCGACGAGGGCGGCGTGTTCGGACATATGACGGAGGAAGACCGCGCAGAGCTGATGGCGATCTTTGAGACCGCAACGCTCGTTGCCGACAGCGACACCGAGATTCTCGACCTCATCCGCGAGGACGTTTCCGCCTATTTCGCAGGCGCGAAGACGTTGGAGGAGACCGTGGACATCGTCCAGAGCCGGGTTTCCATCTATGTAAGCGAGACAAGAGGATAATTTCAAATTGTAAAAGGGGACTGCGCAGAACAGTCCCCTTTGTTATGTCCGTTTTCAAAGAAGCGGTTTCATCCGCTGATGCACCTGGACCGTGTACCCGCCATGATAGCAGAATTCCTTTGCATACAGCAGCAGTGCAAGGAACCGGTGCGACGGACGGTTCCGCCAAAGACGGTATTCTTCCCCGTCAATGAAGACGTTTGCGCGGCACACCAGTCCGAGACCGAGGAGTTCTTCAAGCACCGCGGCGCATACGATGTCGTCAAAATCGCATTCCTGCGAGAGAACCCCGGCTTCAAACAGATACCCCTGCGCTTTCGTGTGCAGAAACAGCGCCGCGCGCATGACCTCCGGTTTTCCGAGCGTTTCCAGTACCCGACGGGAGACTTCCCCGTCCCCGATGGCGTTCCCCCAACCGTCCTCCGGCTCCGGAAATACGGTGAAAAACGGCGTATTCCCGTTTGACATATCGGTAAAACCGAAATCGTTCAGAATATAGGAAGCATTCGTGAAGTCCTTTGACAGCGGAATCACCTCGTCCGCACCGACCATATGCCCGAACAGTCCCAGCTCCGCCTGCCAGCACAGCGCACGGACATATTCCATCCGGTCTTTTTCTTCGGTATCGTTGACCGACTGCCGGATGCGCCGCGCAAGGTCGTCGCCGTAGACCGTGTCCCGCCCGAACAGCATATCCAGCGGAACGCCGAGTGCATCTGCCAGCGGAATGTACAGCGACCCGTCCGGATAGGTGTCGCTCGTTTCCCATTTTGAGACTGCCTGCGCGGAAACACCGATCTTTGCGGCAAGTGCTTCCTGGGTCAGACCCTTTTCGAGACGGTATTTTCTGATGTTTTCGGAAAGTTTCATGTTATGCTTCCTCCTTTCTAGTTTCGCACGGTGCTTCGGCACAGGATGTCCCTATATGTTGTGTCACAAGACGGCTGTCTCCGTGCAGGGCATAATGATTGGAATTGATGCCGAAGACCTTTTCGTATGCCAATGCAATTAAAGCAAATGTCATACTGTCACCGTCGGTCGTGTAGATCTTCCGGTCTCCCACGGCAAGATGCGCGGTCTCGCCGTGTAAGATGTCATACGAACACATACCGTCAAGCAGATTTTCCGCATCTTCCGCCGGGATCCCCGCGCGTTTTGCGGCGTATCCGGCAGAAAAACTGTCGGGGAAATTGCGCGTGTGAATTTCCCGCATAAGACAAAGCGCGCCTTTGTCCGAAAGCAGGGCGAACAGCCCGGAAAGACGGTCAAGCACCGTCCCGTCCCACAGCCACGCAAACTGTTCCTTGTTGCCAAGCAGAAGCAGTGTCATATTCAAAGCATCCCGGTTGACACCGAGCGCATACAGACTGTCCGATTCAATGACAGAACGTGCCGACGGTGCGATCGTGTTTTCCGGAATGACAGGGGAAGCCCCCCAATTGCGGTCGTGTATCATGCGGGACGCTAGCCGTTCGATGCCGTACATCGACAGCGCGAAGGTTTTCCTGATCGCTTCTTCAGCGGGAAGTGCTTCGATTTCATCCTTTACTGCCGTTTCCGCCGTAACGGTGACATTCTGCTCCGCAAGACCGAGCAGATAATCGGTCGTAACGCCGTAATACTTCGCCAGCGCACAGAGCATGGAAAGCTCCGGCTCCGATGCCGTATTTTCCCACTTCGACAGCGTTTTCGGCGAAACACCGATGGCTTCCGCCGCGGTCTCCTGCGTCACGCCGCGGGCGTTTCGCAAATCGGTCAGGTTCTTTGATAAGGTGGTTTCGTTCATGAAAATTGAGTTCCTTTCGCTTTGAAAAAAGTGCAATCCGGATTGTCTGATACTATTATACACGAAAATACCGGTAGAGTCAATAGACGGAATGTGTTGTTTTTCTCCGTTTCGGAGAGATTTGTTTTCCCGTTTCTCCCGCTGGTTGTTTTTACATAAAAAGAGAACCGCCCGCAAGGCAGTTCCCGTTTTTCATTAGATTTGTTCGATAACCCCCGTTCAGACCGGGATCATCTCTGTTAAATACACACTCTTTCAAGGGACAGTGACAGGTTATCGGACATATCTATTCTTTTATTCCTCGGGTATGTACGTCACGATCTGCCGGAACAATTCCAGCTGTGTGGCATACATTTCCTCATTCTGCACCTTTTTGTTGAACTGGTTGACGAGACTTTTTCCGCGGAAGCACAGAACCGTGTCGTCCGGCAGCTGGCGGAGTCCGTTTTCGTCCCCGATGGGCAAATCAGACAGCAGAATCCCGCACGCATCGTATGCGCCGTCCGGCGTATAGCCAAGGGATTCCTCCCATGTCAGAAACGCACCGGTGCCGACCGTTGTGTCATACAGAGACTTGTCAATCATCAGAATGACGTATTCCCCGATCATAATCAGATTGTCAAATTCCCCGCGCGCATTGCGGTTGGTGGAGCCGTTGAAATAGATGTCGCTGTCAACGTATTCCTCGGCAAGCGCCTCGGGAACGTACACGATCTTGTTGAAGTCGAGCGACAGCACACCGTCCCCGGAATAGTCCGCCGGATTGTCGTTGACCGGCGTTGCCGCCTCGGATGCTTCCGTGATGGTGTCGAGAATATCCTGTACCGTTTCCCCGTCCAGATAGGTGGGCCCGGCATACAGAATGTGTGCATCGTATTCTTCCTTGGATGCCATCTGCGCGGCGGCAATGATCAGAAATGCCGCAAAAAACGCAATAATGATAGTCGGCCACTTGTAGTGGTACCAGAAGTTTTCGATCGCCTGTTTCGGTGCGGAAAGTGCTTCGTCCTGTTGTTTCTGCATGACCGTGTCCTTTCTGTCGGTTTTTGAACGGAATACTGTTTACTTGGAAATGGAAAGAATCTGGATCTTCATCTGACCGGAGGGAATGGCGATGCTCAGAATGTCGCCAACCTTTGCGCCGATGATGGCACGGCCGATGGGAGACTGGTCGGAGATCTTGTTTTCCAGCGCGTTTGCTTCGTTGGAACCAACGAGCGTGTATTCCACATCCTCTTCAAAGTCCATGTCGCGGACAAGCACCTTGGTGCCGATGCTGATGGCATCGGTGTTGACCTCTGCGACCACGCGGACATTTTTCAGCATCTGTTCCAGCTCTGCAATGCGGGCTTCGACCTTTGCCTGTTCGTTCTTTGCTTCGTCATATTCGCTGTTTTCGGAAAGGTCGCCGAAGCCGCGTGCGATACCGATGTTCTTGGTGACCTCGGGACGCTTGACGTTGACAAGCTCGTCGTATTCGTCCTGCAGCTTCTGCAGGCCTTCTTTGGTTACGTTGATAATTTTTTCTTCTGCCATGATGGGTTCTCCAATCTTTTCTTCAAATATTCAAAAAATAGTAACTATTATTTGCCGTTTGCTTCTTCCACGGTGATCTCGCCGTTCAGAACCCTGACTGCCATCTGCAGCTGATTGTCCTCGTCGTCGGTGATCTTGTAGAAGTTCTTTTCTTGCAGTTCTTCGTCCAGTTCCAGCACGATGTCCGGCGTGATACCGATCCCCTCATAATTGTCGGAATACGGCGGATTGTACATCCGGTAGGAGATGGAAATTCCGGAGCCGTCCGGCAGGGAGACAACGGTCTGCATCGTGCCCTTGCCGTAGGTCTGTGTACCGATGATGGTCGCCATGTCATAATCCTGCAGAGCACTGGTGAACAGCTCCGCCGCACTCGCAGTACTGCCGTTGACCAGCACTGCCATCGGCATATCAAGCCACGTTTTATCAGACTCGATGACGTCTTCGTTGCCCTCTTTGTCCACAATGCGGATAATGGGTCCCTCGGGGAGAATGTAGTCCAGCGTATCGACGATACCGTTCAAAGCTCCCCCCGGATTGTAGCGGACATCAAAGATGAGCTTCTTTGCGCCCTTGGAAACGAGATCCGTGATGGCAACCTTGACATTTTCGCCGGTGTTTTCCGCAAACTGCGTGATGCGGATGATGCCGGTGTCTCCGTTGTACATATGGGATTCGACCGTCGTGTCCGTCACGGTGTCGCGGATGATGGAAAACGGAATGCTTTCTTCGTAATTTTCTCCGCGGCGGACCGTAAACTGCGCAACGGTTCCCTTTTCGCCCTGCATTTTCGCAACAGCGGGATAATAACCAAGCTCGGAAACATATTCGTCACCGACCATATAAATGAGGTCGCCGGGTTCAATGCCCGCTTCCAGTGCCGGCGAATCACGCATGACGGAAATGACCTCCAGCGCGCCCCAGTCACCGTTATAAATGATGTGAACGCCGATACCGACCATCTCGCCGGATGATTCTTGCATATATTCGGTAAATTCGTCGGCGGTCATGTAGGAAGCATATTTGTCGCCGACGCCCGCAATATAGCCGCGGATGAGATAATCGGACAACTGCTCCTCGTCGATGTCCCCGACATAATAATTGCGGTACAGCGCATCGACATAATCCAGCTTTTCATACCCGCTGGACGCAAGGGATGCACTTTGCATGACAGACTGATATTTGCTTTGCAGGGATACATAGGTAATCTGAAAAGACAGCAGTGCCGCAAGCAGGATCAGCACGATCGCCGCCGGCAGAGAGATTTTTCTTTGCATGACAATGACCATCACTTCCGGTACGCGAAAGTGATCTCCTTTCTTTTGAAACGGAACGCCCGTAATTTTTCAGTACGCCTGTCAGGGTTGGACGACATAATTCATCGGGTTGACCGGAACCCCGTTTTCGCGCACGGTAAAGTGGCAATGGTTGCCGGTCGAAGTTCCGGTGGAACCGGCTTTTGCGATCTGCTGTCCTTTGGTGACCTGATCACCGACCGAGACCAGCAGTTTGGAATTGTGTCCGTACAGCGTGGAAATTCTGCCGCCGTGGTCGATCACAACATAATATCCGTAGCTGTAATGATATTCGGAAACGATGACCGTCCCCGCATTCGCCGCGTAGATGGCAGAACCATAAGGAACGGGAATGTCGATGCCGTTGTGGCTTTCATAATATCCGTAAACCGGATTGATACGATTGGAAAAGGTCGAGGTGATCGTGTTGTACTTGATGTCCACCGGCCATCCGAGCTGTCCGCCGACATAATTGGCAAGCCGCTCGCGTTCTTCCGCTTCTTTGATCTTCCGGTCAATTTCCGCTTCCGCCGCCGCGACCTGTGCCGCTTTCGCTTTGACCTGCGCGTCCAGTTTTGCTTTCTGCTCCTCGGTCGCTTCCTTGTTGTTTTTCAGTTCCAGGAAGTCCGCTTCCAGTTTTTCGATGAGTTCCTCATTCTGCTTGCGCTTTTCTTCCAGTACCGGCATATCGGCAGACAGCTTTTCCAGGGTCTGCTGTGCGCTGTACTGCAATGCCTGATAATCGTTTTTCAGCGCAGTCAGGTCCTGTTTCGACTGATCGAGTGCTTTCAGAACACGCTTGTCGTATTCCAGAAGACTTGCCACGATGTCCACGCGGTACAGAAGATCGGAAAAGTTTTCCGACGACAGCACGATCTCCAGATATGAGGTAAAGCTGTCCTCATAATTGATGCGCACCCGGTCGATGAACAGCTGATACCGTTCCTCAATCTCCGTTTCCTTTTCCGCAACCGCGACCTCGTAGACCGCAAGCTGTTCGTTGTACACATTCAGCAGTTCGTTTGTCTTGTCAATCTCCGTTTCCAGCGCGGCGATCTCCTTGTCAAGCGAAATTTTCAGTTCCTCCGCCGCGAGAATGTCGGCTTCGGTCTGCTTGTATGCGGCAAGCGCATCTTCGTAATCCTGCGTTGCCTGTGCGGAAGACCCGCGGAGTGCCGCAAGCTCTTCTTCCATTTTTTTGACCGCCTGCTTGTCCGCCGTTGCATCGTATGCCACGACGGGAATCACAAGCGACCATTTCGGTATGGCGTATGTCGCAAGCATACCGACCGCCAGGATCACACATCCGATGCGGATGTACGGTTTCACCGGCTTTTTTTGTTTTCGTTGTTTCATTTTCCGAATGGTTCCGCTTGGGAATCCATCTCCTGTTGATTATTTCAGGTATTTCATCGGATCCACGGGAGAGCCGTTGACACGCACACTGAAATGGCAGTGGTTGCCCGTGGAGTGCCCGGAACTTCCCGCCGTTGCAATCTGCTGTCCCTGCGACACCGTGTCGCCGACGCTGACGAGATTCGTCGTGTTGTGCGCGTACAACGTGGAAAGACCGTTTCCGTGATCGATGACGATGTACCAGCCGTAGCTGTAATGCTTTTCGGATATGATGACCGTGCCGCCGTCCGCTGCATAAATGGCAGAAGCGTATGCGCACGGGATGTCAATGCCGTTGTGGAACTCCGCCGCGCCGGTCAGAGGACTGGTGCGCCAGCCGTAATAAGAGGATACTTTCCGGTAAGAGGATTCCGTCGGCCAGACATAGGTGCCCGTTACTTTTCCGGAGCCGGAAGTGGACGAAGACGAAGAAGACGACGACTGCGAATTGCCGGAGGAGGACTGGTTGTTCTTAGCTTCCTCTTCCCTGCGCGCGGCTTCTTCTGCCGCTTTCCGGGCCGCTTCCTCGGCGGCTTTTCTTGCCGCTTCTTCCTGGGCTTTGCGGATTTTTTCTTCGATTTCCGCTTCGGCTTTTTCGAGTTCTGCGGCTTTTTCCGCGTAGGAGGACTCGATCTGTTCCTTGACTTCCTCGGCAGTCTCCTTTGATTTTAGTGCTGCCGCCATCTTTTCGTCAAGATCGGCAAGCAGCTTCGCACTTTCCGTGCGTTTGTCTTCCAGAAGCGGCATCTGCTCTGTCAAGGCATTCAAGGTTTCCTGCGCTTTGTATTGCAGAGACTGGTATTCCGTCTGCATCGCGGTCAGTTCTTTTTTGGATGTATCGAGCGCGGACAGCACCCGTTCATCGTAATCGAGCAGGCTTGCCACAATGTCCACGCGGTACAACAGGTCGGAAAAACTGTCGGACGACAGCACGATTTCCAGATACGAAGAAAAACTGTCCTCGTAATTGATGCGGATGCGGTCAAGAAACATTCCGTACCGCTCCTCGATCTCCGCTTCCTTTTCCGCAATCGCGCCGGTGTAATACGTCAGCTGTTCGTTGTAGATGTTCAGAAGCTCCGTCGTCGTGTTGATCTCCGTTTCCAGCGCGGTGATCTCCTCGTCAAGCGCAATTTTCGCTTCATACGCTTTCATGTAGTCGTATTCCGCGTTTTCGTAGGCTTCCAACGCTTCATCGTAGTTTTCCCGCGCAAGGGTGCGGTTTTCTTTCAGGATCGCAAGCTCTTCCTCCAGTTTTTTAAGGGATTGCTTGTCACTTTCGGAAACCGAAACCGCCTGTACCGGAATCAGGAGTGACCATTTCGGAACCGCATATCCGACGATCAAGGTACACAGTACCAGTGCTGTGATGCGTTTGATCCAATGTTTTTTATTCATGTATGTACCTCCATGAATCAAAGGGCGAGAGGTGGGAAACTTTTTGCCGCTTCCGGCAAAAATCATACTTTCATATACTTCCGCAGAGAAATTGCAGAACCGAGTACACCGGCGACCACGCCGATGATGACAAAGCCGAGAATCAGATACGACTGCACATCCGACAGCGGGGCGACTGCGATCATCTTGTAATTATTAGACATCGTATCATAAATGGCATTGTACAGAATGCTCTGGATGAGATACCCGATCGCAGACGAAATCAGACCGATGATGATACCTTCGATGATAAACGGCGTCATCATAAAGAAGTTCGTCGCACCGATGTAACGCATCGCGGAAATCTCGCGGCTGCGGGATTCGACACCGAGCTTGATGGTGTTAATAATAATGAAAATACTGATGACAAACAAAATCACCAAAAACCAGATAAAGATAAACGAAACACCGCTCTTGATGCTCTCGATGTCGTTTGCAATGTCAGTGCGGTTGTTGACCTTGCTGACATGGTCAAGCTGTTTTAACTGATAAACCAGATTTGCCGCACCGGAGTTGTCTTCATATGTAATCTTGAATACGTCGGGCAGCGGGTTGTCCTCTGCGATCTCCTCAAAGAGATAGGAATATTCCTCATACCGGGAACGCTCGGATTCCAGCCCCTCCTCTTTGGAAACAAACGTGATTTTTTCAATGTTGTCAAGCGAGTTGATATGCGCATTCAGCGCTTCGACCTCAGCATCGGTCGCTTCGTAATCGACAATGACCACGATTTCGTTGAGCTGTGCCACTTCCTCAATGTTGACATTGACGTTGTAGACAAGCAGGGAGAAACTTCCCATCAGCACAAGGCAGGACAGAAGTACCGTGATGGCGGCAAGCGTCATCAGACCGTTCCGCCACAGACCCTTGAACGCCTGCTGGAAGAAATAAAGCACATTATACCGTCTCATCATCTTCAAACATTCCTCCGATTCTGTCATCGACAACATGACCGTCGCGGATGGTGACGACACGCTTCTGGAAATAGTCCACGATGTTCTTTTCGTGCGTGACGACAATGACGGTTTTGCCCTTGGAATTGATCTTGACGAGAAGATTCATGATTTCCATCTTCATCTTCGGGTCAATGTTGGCGGTCGGCTCGTCCGCAATGATGATGCGCGGATTGTTGGCAAGCGCACGCGCCAGTGCGACACGCTGCTGTTCACCGCCGGACAGCTCCGACGGGAAATTCTTATATTTATCGACAAGACCGACAATGGAAAGGATCGTCGGCACACGGCGCTTGATGACGGAGGTCGGTTCCCCGATGACACGCATCGCAAACGCCACATTTTCGTAAACGGTCTTTTTGTCAAACAGACGGAAATCCTGGAAGACCATACCAAGCTGGCGTCTGTAATACGGTATCTTATAATTGGGGATCTTGGTCAGATCGTAATCCCCGACACGCAGGGTCCCGCTCGTCACCTGCTCCTCGCGGAGAAGCAGACGCATTAGCGTGGACTTGCCCGCACCGGATGCACCGACGATGAACACGAATTCACCGTCTTCGATTTTCAGATTGACGTTTTCCAGTGCAACGGTTCCGTTCGGGAATATTTTTGTTACATCATTAAACTCTATCATATGGATTCTCAATTCTTTGATCCGTGATCCATCCATCCAAAAATGGCGGTTTCACATTATTTGTGTTATATCCTGACAAATACCGTCGGAATTTTCACATGATATTTATCAATTTATACAAAACATTGCATAAACACTCGAAATGCGCCAACCCAGAACACCGGGCTGACGCATCCTTGAAGCGTATCTGTCTTTGGGAGTCTTAATATTTGACAGGTTTGGAAGAAAGGTACTTCTGTACCATCAGCGCGACCTTGAACGTAATGGCGTGTTCAAATTCACGCAGGTCAAGACCCGTCAGCTTGCGGATCTTTTCCAGACGGTAGACCAGCGTATTTCTGTGAACGAACAGCTTACGGGAGGTTTCGGAGACGTTCAGATTGTTTTCAAAGAAGCACTGAATGGTCATCAGCGTTTCGCGGTCGAGTGCTTCCAGACTGCCCTTCTTGAAGACTTCGTTCATGAACATCTCGCACAGCGTCGTCGGCAGCTGATAAATGAGACGGCCGATACCGAGATTTTCATAGGAAATGATATTCTTTTCGGTATCAAAGACCTTGCCGACCTCAATGGAGGTCTGTGCTTCCTTGTAGGAACGCGCCAGATCCTTGATAGTGGAAACGGCGGTACCGATACCGATGGAGACCTTCGTGTAGAATTCGGAATTGATGGTGTCCGCAATCTGCTTTGCCATCTTTTCGACTTCGCGGATCTCATAATTCGGTTTGACTTCCTTGATGAGAACGACGTCATGCTCGCTGACATTGATGACAAAATCTTTGTTCTTGTCTGGGTACATATTCTGGATGACATCGAATGGAATGATGTCGGTCTTCCCGTGGAACTTGATCAAGATCGCGATGCGCATGACATCGGCGGAAAAATGCAGTTCCTTGGATTTGATGTAAATGTCGCTTGGCAGAATGTTGTCGAGAATGATATTCTTGATAAAGGAACTCTTGTCGTACTTTTCGTCGTACAGATTCTTGATATTGCTCAGGGAAACTGCGAGAACCATGGCAAGCTCTTCCGCTTTTTTGTCTTCCCCTTCTACAAAGATGATGTACTCATTCTTCGTTGCGCCGCCGATGGGACGATAAGTATACCCGCCGGAAACAACAGATTCCGACGTATAAGCCATCTCGTCGCGGATTCCCTGACGGGTCTCCCCGATCTTAACAAGCTCACTGCAAGAAATGATTACGCCATTTTCATCGATGACCCCAATGACACGTTCCACAGCTTCTCTCATCTGGTGAATAATTCCCTGGAACAATCTGGTTGACATACGGTGCCTCCTCCTGAAATTTAAGCACAGCAGACGGTGTGCCCGCCGTGAGAATTTTCTTTTATAAATTTATATAAAATTTTGAATATTGCGCGCAGATGATAGTTCAGATGCTCTTGACTGTCTGGATGACACCCGCAGCAAGGAACAGCGCCGCCAGCACATACAGAACATAGATATAGGATACATAGAAGATCCCGAAGCTGCCGAGCAGTAAAATCACCGCTCCAACAAATGCCGCCGCTCCGCAGATATACAGCCACAGCGGCTTCATGCCGTCATAGAACGCAGACTTTTTCTTTGCCGCAAGGAATACGGCTACAAGGAACGCCGCCGGCAGTGCCGCCGCACCACAGCGGAACAGAATGCCGAGCACAGTGCTGAACGCACGGACAGCGGAAAGTCCAAATCCCGCGTGAATCAGAAAGCCTTCGCACAGACAAAACGCGCCGAGTGCCCGAAACGGCAGCGGGTAAATATATCGGATGAAGTACAGAACGCAGACCCCGATGACGATGATGACAGAATAAACCGATGCGATGCTGGGATTGATGGCATACACGATGCCGCACAACAGCGACGTGATGCCGCATCCGAGTACATTCCAGCGGGTGATAACTCGCAGACGGTCATCTTCGCCCTTTTTTGTACGCAGTGCAAAGAACACCGCCGACAGGACAAACAAGACAATGCAGACCGCAGACATCACCGGTGCGGCGGTTTCGTACATTCCGATGGTATTGAACCGGTTCTTGATGCTCATGATGACCGTCACCGCACAGACGGTAACGACAAACGCCAGCATGATCCGGTTCATCATCCGGTCGTTTTCCTCCTGTGTCATGACAGGCTTCTTCTGTTTTTCACTCATTACCAAAACATATCCTTTCCGTCTTCCGTCTTTACAGTCGGCAAACCGTCCCACGACGGATTTCCCATCGGGATACCGACCGCGGTGCGTGACTTGAAATTCTTATAATTCAAAAGCATAAGTAATACACGCGAGCACAAAGCCCGATGCAGTTTCACAGCGCAGAATGCGCTTTCCGAGGTTCACGGCGGTCATCCCGGCATTCTGTGCCTGTGCCACCTCAGCGGTATCATAGCCGCCTTCCGGACCGATATAGACCGCAATCTCCGGAATCCGCTCTGTTGTGTCAAGCGTTTCTTTTGATTGCGCAAACACTGTCTTTAAGGAAACCGTATCATCGCCCTCATAACAGAACAGCGGCAGATCCGACTGCTGTCCCTCCCGGATCGCTCCGGCGAACGTCACCGGCATCCGTACTTCGGGAATATATCCTCTTCCGCATTGCTTTGCGGCTTCCGCCGCAATCTTCTGCCAACGGGCAACTTTCTTCTCCGCGTTCTTCTCGTCCAGCTTCACGATACAGCGAGAACTCGCCACCGGTGTGATGGATGCCGCGCCAAGCTCAACCGCTTTCTGCACGATGTATTCCATCTTGTCGCCTTTCGGCAGGGACTGGTACAAATGAACCCGCACCGGAAGCTCGGTGTCATTGTCCCGTGTTTCATCAATGCGGAGCATCACCTCGTCCGGCCGGATGGAGAGAATGGTACAGAGATATTCCGTTTTCTGCATATCGCACACCGTCAGGGTGTCTCCCACCGCCATGCGGAGCGAGTACGCGATATGGTGTGCATCGTCTCCCGTGATGGGAATCAGACCTTCCTCCGTGCGCATGGATGCACGCGGCAGAAAAAATCGCGCCATTTTTAAAATTCCTCTCCGAAACCGTACCGGGGATTCCGACGGACAACGGATGTCTCCCCGTTTCCCGTCTTCGGCAATTCCGGACGTTTCATAAATAGTATACTACAAAATCACCAATTTGTCAAAGGGTATTTTGGATATTCTTCATAAAATTTTAAGTTTATTCACATTTTCAGCCTGTTTTCGGGAAAAGACATCTGTTTTCCGCGCCGAAAACGGGTTTTGGGCAAGTTTCACAAAATCCGAGTCCCAATTTTGTGAATATCGCCGAACGGACACATGGGACGGATTACCGTGCGCAAAACGCAGCTCCCCGTCGCCTGTCACCGTTTTTTCGTAAAGGCAAACGCAGTCCAGCCGTTGTCCGTGACTTCTTCCAGAACCGCGTATCCCGCATCCGTCATGGCAGAGCGCACATCATCCGCGCGTTCGTTGATGATGCCCGACGTGATATAGACCGCGTCGTCCGCAAGGTAAGCACCGATGTCCGGTGCCATGCGGATGATGATGTCCGCAACGATGTTCGCCGTGCAAATGGCAAACGGCTTGTCCCGGTCAACGTCGCGCAGAAGATCGGAAACACCGCAGGTCACGTTGTCCACACCGTTTTCCGCCATATTTTCCTGTGCAACGCGCACCGCCACGGGGTCGATGTCATACGCATAGCATTCCCCCGCGCCCAGCTTTGCCGCGCAGATGGCAAGGATACCGGAACCGGTTCCCACGTCCAGCATCCGGTCGCCCGGCTTTACATATTTTTCAAGCAGGGTCGCACACAGGCGGGTCGTTTCATGCGTACCCGTCCCGAACGCCATACCGGGGTCCATCCGGATGACGATGCCGCCCTCCTTTGCCGTGTAGCCATCCGCTTCCCAGAGCGGAACGACGACCAGCCGCTGTCCGATCTCCGTCGGATGATAATATTTCCGCCACGCGGTGGACCAGGCTTCCTCGTCCACGCCGACAAATTCAATGGAGCATTCCACGCCGAGGTCGCGGAAACGGTCGCGCAGGAATGCCGCATATTCACCGAGACTCTTGTCCTCCGGAACGTAGATGGAGACCGCGATCTTCGTCTTGTCGCAGTTCAGGATGCTTTCGTCAATGAGATCCGCGTAAACAGTATCCATGTCGATGTCGGAATAATCCTCGATGACAATCTGGTTGTCAAGCATCATCATGACAGCGCAGATGGTGTCCTTGTCGGCAAGATTGCCGTTCACTTTCAGCTGTGTCCATTCCATATATTAGATGGCTTTTCCCGTAATCCGGAAAAGATTTCCTCCCTTTTTACATCCCAAAGGAGGCGTATGCTTTCCCATACGTCTCCCCGTCGGATTTTTATCAGTTGCGGTTTCCGAAAATCTTGTTGAAGAAGCTTTCTTTCTTCGTGTAGTTGTTCTTTCCGCAGGCATCGGAAAACGCGCGCAGAAGCTCTTTCTGCTTCTCCGTCAGGCTCTTGGGAACCTCGATGACCACTGTGAAGTGCAGGTCGCCCTTGTTCTTGGAGTTGATCATCTGGATGCCTTTTCCGCGGATGGTAAAGGTCGTGCCGGTCTGCGTTCCCTCCGGGATCGTGTACTTGACGTCGCCCTCCAGGGTCGGAACGGTGATCTCCGCGCCCAAGGTTGCTTCGGGGAACGTGATCGGGATCTCGCACATGATGTCGTAGCCGTCACGCTCGAAGATGTGGTGCGGACGGACGTTGACCGTGATGATGACATCTCCCGCAGGCCCGCCGTTTCTGCCGTCGCTTCCCTGCTCGCGCAGTGCCAGCATCATGCCGTCATCGCACCCGGCGGGAATCGTGACCTCGATCTTCTTCTGTGTCTTTCTTGCGCCTGTACCGCGGCAAGAATTACAGGGATTCTTGATGATCTTACCCGTACCGCCGCAGGCATCACACGCACGGCTGGACTGGAAGACACCCAGCGCCGTTCTCTGCTGGACACGGATCTGACCGGTGCCGTTGCAGGTGGTACAGCGTTCGGGGGTCGTGCCCTTTTCCGCGCCGCTGCCGCCGCATTCCGCACACTTTTCCACGCGGGAGAATGTAACTTCCTTTTTACAGCCGAATGCCGCTTCTTCAAACGATACCGTCACACGCAGATGAATGTCTTCCCCGCGCACAGGCCCGTTCCGTCTCTGGGACGAGCCGCCCATACCGCCGCCGAAAAAGCTGCCGAAAATATCAGAAATGTCGAAATCCATTCCCATGCCGCCGAAGCCTCCGGCACCGGCACCACCGCCCATGTTCGGGTCAACACCGGCAAAGCCGTACTGGTCGTATCTTGCCTTTTTATCCGCATCGGAAAGGATGGCATACGCTTCGTTGACTTCCTTGAATTTCTGTTCCGCTTCCTTGTCGCCCGGATTCATATCGGGATGATATTTCTTTGCGAGCTGTCTGTAAGCGCGTTTGATTTCATCGGCACCCGCGGTTTTCTGTAAACCGAGTACCTCATAATAATCACGTTTTGTTTCTGCCATATTCATTACCTATCTATATAATCACATAAAACATATTATATCAGAAATCGCGTCCGGATTCTACCGAAAATTGTTAATTTTTATTAAATTACGCGATTTTTCGTAAAAATTCCGTGAGCGATCGTCCGATTACATGAAAAAGCAGAGGGCCCGTCTGACTGTCGTGCAGTCTGCCATGCAGTCCCTCCGCTTTTGCTGCGGCTATGGTTCTGCCGCTTTATGCTTCATGTTCGGTTGCTTTGCGATTGTTGTGCGAATTCCCTTGATCAGGTCTTGTCGGTGAAGTCTGCGTTGTAGGTGCCGTCCTCATTCTGGGTACCTGCCGCACCTGCATCGCCCTGCGCCTGCTGTGCCTGCTGGTACAGCTTTTCGCTGATGGCATAGAACTTCTTCTGGAGCTCTTCGGTTCCTGCCTTGATGTCTTCGGTCGAACCGTTCTTGACGGTTTCCTTCAGACGGTCGATTTCTGCCTGGATGTCAGCCTTTTCGCCTGCATCCACCTTGTCGCCCAGCTCGGAAAGTGTCTTTTCGCTCTGGAAGATGAGGTTTTCCGCCTGGTTCTTTGTATCGACGGCATCCTTTGCTTTCTTGTCTTCCTCTGCATACTTTTCTGCCTCACGGACAGCCTTGTCGATGTCTTCCTTGGACATATTGGAGGAAGAGGTGATGGTGATATGCTGTTCCTTGCCGGTGCCCTTGTCAGTCGCGGAGACGTTTACGATACCGTTTGCATCGATGTCGAACGTAACTTCGATCTGCGGAACGCCTCTGGGCGCGGACGGGATACCGTCGAGGGAGAAGCGGCCGAGGGTCGTGTTGCCGGCAGCCATTTCACGCTCGCCCTGCAGAATGTGGATCTCAACAGAGGTCTGACCGTCAGCCGCGGTGGAGAACACCTGGCTCTTCTTGGTCGGGATGGTGGTGTTGCGGTCGATGATCTTGGTGCAGACACCGCCGAGGGTCTCGATACCGAGGGACAGGGGCGTGACGTCGAGCAGGAGCAGATCCTTGACATCGCCGCCGAGGACACCCCCCTGGATAGCGGCACCGATGGCAACGCATTCATCGGGGTTGATGCCTTTGAACGGTTCCTTGCCCATGATCTTCTGGACTTCGTCCTGAACGGCGGGAATTCTGGTGGAACCGCCGACAAGAAGAACCTTATCAATCTGATTTACGCTGACACCGGCATCCGAAAGAGCCTTTTTCGTCGGCTCCATGCAGCGATCAACAAGATCGGCTGTGATGCGGTCGAATTCAGCTCTGGTGAGAGTCGCATCGAAGTGAAGGGG
>JAFUPC010000032.1 GCA_017481495.1 Clostridia bacterium | reverse complement strand
TATTAAAGGAATTGTCGAGATTCCAGAGAAATTTCTTTCTCCTTGTTTCGTACAATTTTAATTGTTGTTCAATTTTCAAGGATCATCTTTTGCTTGTCCCGATCACGCTCAACGCGCTCTCATTGACAGCTTATATATTATATCACATTTTCGCGGTTTTGTCAAGAGGTTTTTCAAAACTTTTTGAAATTTTCTTTCGGAAGTTTGAAGTTTCTGTTTCCTGACACCCCGTTCTCACGCGACTTATATATTATACCACGAAAGAATGGATTTGTCAATACTTTTTTAAAATTTGTTCAGATTTTTCTGTTTTTCTTGCCGCGATGGCCGCAACACACAGTGCCAGCACCCCGGCAGTCAGCTTTCCAATGACTACCGCACCGAGATATTCCGGCCGGTACGCCATTGTGAACGCGAAATGGTCGGTAAAGACAAATCCGGCGGAAACGAGGAACGCGGCGTTGAGCACGATCCCCCGCCGGTCCATGTCCCCCATCATGGAAAACGTCGTCACGCTCGTTGCAAGGGAAGACACAAAGCCGAGCGCCGAGCGTTCGCTGATGCCAAGCCGCCGCCCGACCACACGGAGCGGACGGTCAAGGACTTTCGACAGCAGGCAGATCATCGGGAATGTCCCCGTCATGACCGCGCACGCATTAACGACGATGCCGATTCCGTTTTCCAACGTATCGGTATGGGGAAGCAATTCCACCCCGGTCAGGAAGCGGAAAATGCCGACGGCAAGCCCGATCGTGATGATGATCTTGATGACTGCACCGACAATATGGAAGATTTTGATACACAAATCCGGCACGAGCAATATCCCGACGGCAATGACCGCCGAAAACAGGAGCAGCGGCGCCAGATCAACAAGCAGCACGAGCGGCGCAAGTCCGCACACGATTCCCCCGGCAAAGCACCCAAGGGGAATGGTCACGATGCCGCACAGAAGACCGAGCAGCATCTCCCGGTGGCATTCCTGTGGCGTGCCGCCCAGACCGAACGGAATGGTAAAGGAGACGGTACACCCCATCATCGACGACACGACCAGCGCGTTGAACGCGCCGATATCCGCATTCCGTGCCACGCTGACCGACAGTGGGCCGCCGCCCATGTCATTGGCAAACACGGCGGCGGTCAGGATGGACGGGTCGATCCACGATGGGAGCAGGTCAAACAGCGGGCGCATCCATTCGGCAAGCAGGGGTGCTATGATGATCATACCGACCATCGACAGGGACATCGTGCCGAGCAGGAGGATTCCGTTTTCAAATTCCGCACCGAGACCGAACCGGTTTCCGAAAATGCGGTCGAGCGCGGCGAGCAGCATGAAGCCCGCCATGACATAGGTGATGATTTCCATTGGAATACCTTAATATAAAATATTTCCGAGGCTCTTTTCTGCCACAAGATAAATGAGATAATCCGGCATCGCGCGCTTGATGTCCGCTTTTTTGAAGCTGTAATCCCACATGGAACGCCAGTATATCTCCCCAAACGCATTGTTGAGATAGCCGAAAATGTTCGTTGAGAACGAATCGCGGATGATCATTGCGGTGGGCAGGGTAAGACCCGCCGTATTCGGATTGGTAACCGTCTGCGCATCGCGCACGGGCGTGTAGTCAAGTTCGTTTTTCCCTTTCATATAAAGGGCGGGATTGTTCGGCAGGTTATGAAGCCATTCAACGAACGTGCAGGTTTCCGAAAGGAGCGCATTCGGGATTTCCAGATGCGTCATCATGTCGCCCGCGGTGACAGTCTCCTTATAAAAATAGAAATTGCCGTCGATGCCGAGCGGTTTTGCATCCGGAAAATCCGTCCCAATCAGGTTCATCAGTGCTTCATAGCCGAGATACGCACCGTAGTCCGTCCAATGGGAGTCGGTTTTGTGGTAAATTTTATATTCGTCGTCCCGGTGTTCCGTCATCACGTCGTAAAGGTCAAGCACGGTCGCCCCCGCTTCTTCTGCAATGCGGACAAATTGCTCCTTGCGCGTTTCCTCTGCCGTGGAACGGGGATAGCGTTCCGGCACGGTCTCCGGATAAATGTAGACCTGATTCGGCACGATGACATAGAGGAGCTTCGCGCCGTCCACGTATTCGTCAAGGAACGCGACCTTGTCTGCGACCGCCGCCGCAATTTTCTGCTGTTCCGCTTTGGATAACAGATTCGTTCCCATCCAGTCGTCCAGCTGCTGCACGAAATGCCCCTGCATATTGTCGCCAATGAACGCCGCATAGATGCCATGCGACGAGAAGTCGATGGTCGGGTCGTAGGACACCCTGACGGTCAGGGGTGCGGAAATTTTGTCGTCCAGTACCTGCCGGACGGTGATGTCGGTCTCGCCCTGACCTTTTCCGAAGATTTCCACTTCGCACATCCACGACCCCTCGTCGGTGCCGAAAAGGTGATCCTTGGGCGTTCCGGTCACGGAAATTTCCGCCCCCGGCAGACACGTTCCGCCCAGCACCACCCGGTCGGGCGCGCTCATCGAGACGATGGTCATCACAAGACCGTCCGCCGCCGCCGCGGCTTCCATGTCCTCCCGGCTGACGGGTTCGGTCACGGGTTCTGTGACAGGCTCCGTGATGACTTCCGTTTCGGCATCGGGTTCCGATAAAATATCGGGCTCTTCTCCGACGGAAACAGGCGATGCACCGAGTGCCGTGCGGATTGCATTTTTGACTGCCGTGTTGTCTGCGGTCGCGATCAGACAGACATAGGTGCCGTATGTAACGATTTCCATGTCGTCAAGTGCCTTCGTCTCGCCGCGGGCATTCGCATCCTGTGAAAGATAATGTATCATGCCGTCGCGCTGTCCCTCTTTGTACGCCCGGCGGGATTCGAGCAGCTCCTGCATTGCCGCAACCCCAGACGCATCCGCGGAGCGGAAAATATCAATTTCCGTCGCATACAGCCCCTCCGGGATACAGACGGCATAATCTGCGATCACCCCGTCCGCCGCAAGCGATGCACCATATTCCCCGCGGAACACCTGTCCCGCATAACCGGGATCCATATAAGCATCCTCCGCTTCCCCGGCAAGAGAGGAATACACCGTAGTATAATCCTGCCATCCGTCGACGGCATCCCCCAACGCATCCAGCGCGGCGGAAAGCACCTTGGCGGCAGGAACATCGTCACGGAACGTGTCGGTCTGCGCATTCCCCGTGCAGGAGACAAACAACAGACACAGAATTAGGATAAAGGGAAGGATCCGGGTTTTCAGCATGGTGATGTCCTCCGGGGAGATTATTTTTGGGGGATGTTGTCAACAAAAAGATCATGACACTTTGTATCCTGTAGGGGCGATCGTTTTTCTACTTAAATCGGCAACATTCCTTGTCAGGGAATATCAAGGATTTTCCCGTCAGGGAATATCAAGGATTTTCCCGTCAGGGAATATCCTGTACCACCGTCTCCGGCTTCTCATCGAGCATCCACGGGTTTTTGTAAATCTTATTCAGATACCGTAATGCCGTCGCATAATAGAACCCGTCCACAATACGCTCATCCATAACAAACGTGTAGGACACATACGGAACGTGCTTCGTGCTTCCGTCGGCTTGAAGCTCATAGCGATGCTTCTTTGCGCCGAATGACATGAATACGGGCACATTTCCGAAGTCGTAGAGATGATGATAGATCGGCGGAATGCCAAGCGACCCCATCGACGTGATGAAGAACGACCCGTGGAACGGGCTGAGGCGGGAGAGAAACCGCGGGAGCACGCCGAAATAGTCCATGATCTGCAACACGAACACGACGAACTTCATGATAAGTCCAGGCATGAACGACAGCACCTTTGCCGCACCGTCGAACGCGCCGCCGGGGGCATTCCGGTAGTCTTCGATGATCCGGTTGATCTTTTCATAGACTTCTTCCGCCGTCGCATCCGGCTCAAATTCCGCCTTGATAACCGTGTCGGGAGAGTGCAGATCCATTTCCTTTTTGATGGTCAGACAGATTTCAATGTTGTGCCGCGCAAAGACCTCCTGCCCCGCGATGAAGCGGTTCAGACCAGGATACTGCGACAGCATCCGCACATAGGCGGCGATGAGAACATACATCAGATTGAAGCCGGACATCCCCGCCGCTTTCTTTTCTTTGATGTACTGGTCAATGGTGCCGGTGACGATTTCGTCGCGGATATAGTTCTGGCTCGTATTGCGCGTTTTCATGATGAACGGAGACACGCGCGCCATCGGAGAAATACTTCTGACACGTCTCCCGTCCGCGCGGTCGCCGAAACGGCGTTTAATTTTCTTTGTGCTTTTTTCAATAGCCACGGTAGATTACCGCCTTTCCCATGATGTAAGGTGAAAAGATATGTTCGATAACCTGTCAACCACCATGGAAAGCAGGAATATTTTCGCGTATTTTTTCCGGTCGGTATGCGGTTATCGAACAAATCCAAAGAAATTTAACTTTCTGTAAACTCTTGTATCAAGTATACCATATTTTTCGCTGTTTGGAAAGAGGAAAAGCGAATTTTCTGAAATTTTTTACACAAGGCTGTTGCTTTTCGTAGGATTTTGGTGTATACTGGTATCAAATTCAATCATACACTCCGCGCAAAGCGCGGAGTGATATATAGAGGAGAAAACAAGAACATGGCATTTTTAACCGAACACGATAAAACCTATAAAACCCCCGAGGACATCTGTGCGCATCTCGGCGACGATTATGCACGCTTTGAGGGCGCAATTGTCCCGCCCATTTACCAGAACACGCTGTTTGTCCAGCCGACCGAGGCAAACGGCATCGAACACACCGATTACGCCTATTCCCGCACCTCCAATCCCACCGTTGAGATCGCGGAGCGCAAGATTGCGGCGTTGGAGGGAGCAGAGGGAGCACTCGTTTTTTCCACGGGCGTTGCCGCCATCAACACGGCGGTACTGCATTTCGTCCGCGCGGGCAGTCATGTAATCCTGGTCGATTCTTCCTACGGATGCACGATGGCGTTCGTCCGCGGGTATCTTCACGACCGGTTCGGCATTACCTACACGAATGTTGACGGCAGTGACCCCGAGGAGATCCGCCGCGCCATCCGCCCGGAGACGTCGCTCATTTGTCTGGAAAGTCCGTCCAGTCTCATCTTCCGGATGCAGGATCTTGCCGCCGTTGCCGAAATCGCCCGGGAACACGGCATCGGCACCGTCATCGACAACACCTACGCAACGCCCCTGTACCAGCATCCCCTTTCCCACGGCATTGACATTGTATGCCACACCGCCACAAAATACCTCGGCGGCCACAGCGACATCATGGGCGGCGCCCTCTGCGCCCGTCGGGAGATCATCGAAAGCATTCAGAACAACGAACGCTCCCTCATCGGCGCGTGCATGGATCCGCACCAGGCGTGGCTCTTAATCCGCGGTATGCGCACGATGCCCGTCCGCTTGAAACAGCACGCCGAAAACGCGGCAAAGGTCGCGGCATTTCTGGAAACGCACCCAAAGGTCGAGCGCGTCATCTATCCCGGCTCGGAAACGTATCCGCAAAAAGGACTTTTCGACCGCTACATGACCGGACAGAACGGTCTTATGAGCATCTGTCTGCGCGGCGATGCGGACGACGCCCGCCGGTTTGTCAGCCGTCTTCACTATTTCCAGAACGGCTGCAGCTGGGGCGGGTTTGAGAGCCTTGCCATTTTCATCGGTGATGTCAGACCGGCATCCGCGCCGGAGTCCGGTGCGAAGAATCTCGTCCGGCTTCACATCGGGCTTGAAGATGCAGGTACTCTTATCGCCGACCTGCAAAATGCGCTTGGGTGACTTTCCTACCGTAGTTATATATTGTAGGGGAAGCAATCTGCTTCCCGCGGATCAGAAAATCTTTCGCACCGCTGTCTGCACTCCAGCAGTAACATATGGCATCAGTATCCGAAACCATAAAAAACGAAAAGCGTTATGCACTGCGATTCAAGTTCCTTGAGAATAACACAAACTTCCCGCAAACACGAGGGGAGATGTTACTTTCAAGAATACCAGATCGCAGTGCGAAAAGATTTCAGCGTTTCATGGGTTTCAGGAACAGAAGCCGATTGTTACATCGGGAGTGCCGACAGCGGTGCGAAAGATTTTCTGATTTCGGTCGGCATGAGGGTTTCGCTTCGCGAAACCGGGACGCCCCTACAAATATCATGGGCGGTTCTTCCGCGCCGGTTGCGGTGCCGGGTTTCCCACCTTTCCAAAGGTTGTGGAAAACTCCCCGCATAGCAGAAGAATTTATTCCTCTTCTTGGGGCACTTCATCCCACGGTTCGTCGGGGCGGAAAATCGACTTGTAACATCTCACGATATGCGGTGTGGAGCCTTTGTACCACTTACCGTCGTCGACAAGCTCCTTGCCTTCGAGACCGTCCATCAGATAGCTGACGGGTGTCCAGGTCGTTTCCATGATGCCGATGATGTTGCCGCGGTCGTGTTCTTTGGCATAATCAAGGAACAGCTTTGCGTTTTCCGCCACGTTGAACGGGCAGAGCCAGATTCTGTGGCCGGCTTCGGCGAAAACCTCGACGGAGGGGAAACGCGGCCAGTTGTGGTAGTGCCAGTCGGTGATGACAATGTCGGTGGGTATTTTGCCCAGCGCCGTGTGCGTGCCGTTCATGCTCGCATCCCACGGGCCGTGACCGCAGGCGCGGGAATCAAGCAGGCGGTCGCCCCACATCAGCATCCGGATGCCTTTGGCGGCAAGGTAGTCGTGCAGCTTCGTCACCCATGCGGCGAGCAGGTCGCCCGGGTCTTGTCCTTTGCAGCGGTCGCACAGACCGATATAGAACACTTCATCCACACCGATGTGGAAATCGGTCGCTTCAAACGCATCGGCGATCTCGTCGATGAGGTCGCAGACGACCTCATACAGTCCCGGCGCATTCGGGCAGAGAGAATAGCTGTACTCCGGTTCCTCTTCGATGGGCGTTTCACAAAATTCGGGATGGCCGCGCAGAAGACCGTCGGGCGCGTGAGAGTCCTGCACCGTCTGATGGCCGAGCAGGTTCATGTCGGGGATCAGGTTGATGCCGCATTCCCGGCAGGCGGCGACCATTTTGCGCACGTCTTCCTTGGTCAAGGGATAGTCGCCGATACATTCGGGGTGCGATGCGAAATTGAAATTGTAGCGGATGATCATGACAATCGTGTCAATGCCGTCCGCCGCCAGCGTGTTTTTCACGAATCCGCAGAATCTGTCCACCTCGTCGTGATGCGGGGAGAAAAGACAGATGCCGGCGGATTTCCACGGGTAGTTGGTCATGGAAAATTCCTCCTGTTTATGAAAAATGCCACCAAACCGGATAAAGGGTTTTGATGGCATTTCAATTTTCAAATTATGCTTCGGTATCCGCAGAAGTTTCTGCAGAAGATTCTGCCGGTGCGGATGCTTCTGCGACAGAGGTCTCCACGTTGGAGGTCTCCACGTTGGAGGTCTCTTCTGCCGGGGACGGATCGTCGTAGATGCCGCAGGCCTTGGCAATGGCGGACGGTTCTTCCTTTTCACGGGTCAGACCGCTCTTGCTGTTTTCAAGGTCAAAGTAGTAGCTTTCCACGCTGTCCTTCTTGACCGGCTTTGCGTAGGTGCGCTGGGTGCCGGGGGCATTCTTGGGACGCATATAGTACGGCTTCTTGGAACGGGGGGTGGACGGTGCCTTCGGCGGCTCTGCGGCTGCCGCGGCTTCCTTTTCCGCCTTTGCGCGCTCAAACAAGGGTGCGTTCAGCTCGGCGATGGCTTCTTCATCGGCCTTGTCCACGGTCATCGGCGGGCGGGTCGGCTGGCTGATGACTTCATTCGACGAACGCTCTCCGCGCCGTCCTCTGCCGCCTCTGCCGCTGCGGTCTCTGCCGCCGCGCTCTCCACGGTCTCCGCGCTCCCCGCGTTCGGGACGCTCTGCGCGTTCTGGACGTTCTGACCGTTCTGCAGTTGCAGAACCTGCAAAACCAGCAGAACCTGCGGATTCGGTAAATTCGGCGGATACCTCCGCTGTTTCCGCAGATGCGGGAGTCTCCGAAGCTGTATCGGTCTTCGGTTTGTCGTCACGGCGCTTCTTGCCGCGGCTCTCGCGGCCGAGTTCCTTGACATCCTTGACGTCCTTTGCATCATGACCGTCCTTTGCATCCTGCTGCTGGGTCGGGAACAGGACGATACGGCGGTTGTTTTCGGCGCCGATGGAGTTGGTGGAAACACCCTCGATCTTCTGCACCTCGGAATGGATGATGCGGCGCTCGTAGGGGTTCATCGGTTCCAGCGTAATGGACTTGTTGTATTTGAGAACCTTTTCCGCCATGCGGTTGGCAAGACCCCGCAGGGTATCCTCGCGCTTGGAGCGGTAGTTCTCGACGTCCACGGTGATCTTCGAGCCGCGGCGGTCATCGTCCTCACCCCGGTTTGCGGCAAGGTTGGCAAGATACTGGATGGCATCCAGCGTGTCACCGTGATGACCGATGAGCACACCGGCATTCTCGCCGGAGACGGTGATGCGCTTTCCGTCGGCATCGTCCGTCATGGACGCTTCGGCATTCAGCTCCATATCGGCAAGCAGGGTCCGGACAAACGACAGCGCCATCTCGTCGGGCGTTTCGTTGTAGGTGATGCGCACCTTTGCGGGTGCGGCACCGATGCCGAACAGACCTTTCTTCGGTTCGGCAAGCACTTCGTAAGTAACGGCGGATACGTCAACACCGAGTTCCGCAGCACCCAGGGCGACAGCGGCTTCTACGGTTTTGGCTTCCTTAATGGTTTCCTTTTTCATGATATTCTGATGATTCTCGCGTTTTCTCATGGGATACGGCATTTCAGAATGGCATCTCCGGAAAACGCGCCTTTCGTTTTACACTGAAATTGTACAGCGAATTTTAATGTCTTTTGTCTTCTTTGAGCGGTGCTGGAGCGATACCGGACTTATCGGTATCGGCAGGCGTTTCTTCTGCGGCAGACACTTCTGCGGATGTCTCCACAGCGGAGGATTCTTCGGCGGAAGTTTCCGTTTCGGCGGCGGTTCCCGCAGGCAGATTCTTCTGCTGCTTCTTTTTGCCGTTCTTCTGCTGGGGCTTCGGCTGCTCCGGATAATCCTCATCGTCGATGTGATGCAGAGAGCGCACCTGTTTGCCGCTCTTTGTGCCGCCATTGGAAGAAGACTTCTTCTCCGCCTTTTCGCCCTTTTCGCCCTTTGTGACCGCTTTGACAGCGGCTTTCATTTCTTCGTCGGTGAAGGTCGGATAGGGGTACATTTTGGAGAGGATGAACTGCTGCAGGACACCCAGGACGTTCTGGAAAATCCAGTAAACACCGAGTGCGGCGGGCAGGTTGAACGCCATCCAGAAGATCATCAGCGGCATCATCCAGTTCATCATCTTCATGGATGCATCGGTCTCGGCCTGAGACGGTGCCTGATAGGTGAACTTCTTTGTGAGCTTCGGGGAGAGCCAGGTGGTGACAAGGTTGAGGATCGGGACGAGAAGCAGGATGTTGAGGGCAACGGTCGGCGTTGCGGACAGGTCGAGCGCGCCGCCGAAGACAGTCATGTTCGGCCAGTTGTTGACAAGGATGTCCTCAATGCCCGCGACGATCTCCGCGGTACAGCCCTCCACATTTCCGAGTGCTTCAAGGACGGCGGGAACGCCCTGCTGGGAAATATCGTGCAGAAGCTGGATTTCGTTGCCGGTGTAGGACTCGGCGCCGAGCAGGGTCATGACGGCGGTTTTCAGCATTCCGAGCCATTCGGCGGACATCCCGCACAGATAGGTCAGCGGACCGTAGACAATGCGGTAGATCGCCCAGACGACGATCAGCTGAATGATCATCGGCCAGCATCCGGCGGCGGGGTTGTAGTTCTCGTTCTGGTAGAGGGTCATGACCTCGTTTTGCATCTTCTGCTTGGTCGCCTGGTCGTCACGGCCCGCGTACTTGGCGCGGATTGCCATTTCTTTCGGCCGCAGGGTCGCCTGCTTGACCATGTTCTTCTGGGTCTTGATGCCGATGGGGAACAGTACCAGCTTCACGACAACAGCAAACAGCAGAAGCGAGACCATGTAGTTGTCCGTCAGCTGATAGAAGAAACGCATGACATAGCTGAACGGAATGTTGATCAAATCAAATAATCCTGACATGAGACCTTTGGGAACATCGGGAGAAATCACTCCCCCTTTGTTTCCGTTCCTTTCTTTGATCGGTCAGTGGTGTGTGCCGGAAAATCCGATACCGCCGCATCGGGTCGGGCGGGGGCAAACGGCAGCACACGGGTCGGTGGTATACAGTCTTTGGAAAGTCTGTCCGGGGCGCGCTTGTACGGCGGCGGGAAATCGTATCCCCCGCGGCAGAACGGCTGACAGCGCACAAGGCGATAAAGTGTCAGCGCACTCCCCCTGATAAAACCCCAGTCTCCCAATACCCTGATTGCATAGAGAGAGCAGGTCGGATAGAACCTGCACGTGGGTTTCCCTTTCAGCGGGGACAGAAATTTCCGGTAGAAGCGGACAAAGAGGATCGCAATGTACCGCATTATGTGCCGGAACCAGCGGTTCCGTGGGAATCCGGAGAGCCGGAAGTACCGGGAGATTTTTTCGGCGGAGACGGACGTTTCGGCTTCGGCGGTGTTTTTCCGCTTTTCGGCGGAAACGGCATCCCCTCGTGCATCCCGAGCTTTTTCATTGCGTATTTCAGATCGGCATAAATGTCCTGTGTCTTTGCATCAACCGCCGCATCGCGTGCAACAAGCACGACGAGAAATCCCGTTTTGAGGGGTTTCTCTGTATCCAGCTGACGGAATGCCGCGCGCAGGATACGCTTGACCCGGCTTCGCGTGACGGCGCCGCCGATCTTCTTTGTGACGGTCAGGCCGACGCGGTTGACACGTTTTTTCTGCGGGTGCGCTTTTTGCAGCTTTCCCGCCGCATAGTCGCGCAGAATGTAGACAACGACGGTCTTCGTGACCGCTTTCTCCCCGCGTGCATAGGCTTTCTGATACAAGTGGTTTTCGCCGATGGCTCTGTACTTCATACTCTTTTCTTGCACAACGAAAACAGCCGCACCCCCGGTCACTGCTTCCGACAGCCGGGAGGGATGCTTTTTGCGTGTGCGTGTTCCTGTGATAAAAAAAGCCTATGACTTACGGCACAGGCTTTGGCATCGTGCTATGTCCGCACGAGTTCGGGTATGGGGAAATCAATAGGTCAGCTTTGCTCTGCCCTTTGCACGTCTTCTCTTCAGGACCTTTCTGCCGTTGGCAGTAGCCATTCTCTTTCTGAAGCCGTGTTCGACCTTTCTCTGGCGCTTTTTCGGCTGGTATGTTCTCTTCATGCGGTTGCACCTCCCTCAAAGATAGGCATTGGTTATCTATCTGTTGTTTATTTCTGAATTAGTTGGAAGCAGAATGCCGTATCCCGATGATGCGCATCTACGGCACCGAAGACTTCTGACCCCGATGCGGAAATCATGTTGTTTTCATACACAACCATTTTTCCCGATTCCAACGGGCATATCAAACAAGTCTTATATATTATACACTTTTTAGGGGCTATTTGTCAAGGGGTTTTAGAAATTTTCTTTGAATTTTTTTGATTTTTTTCGTTTCCACGGTTGCTTCCCTGTAACTTCCTCATCAAACCGAAGTGACGGACTGCCGCTTCCCTGTAGCCCTTTGAGGTAAGACTGTCAACGTAAGGGCGACGATGTTGATATTATCTGACACTGTGAGATTCCAATGATTTTGTAGGGGAGCCTATTAGGCTCCCGCGTTCACCGCAAAGCGGTGAACGTCACCGCTGCGCGGTGACATATAACCAATCTTTCAATGGTGCGAAAGATTTTCAGATCACCGAACACAAGGTTTCGCAAAGCGAAACCATATAGACACCCCTACAAAATCCCGGAAACGCACAGCGTAAAACAGTATCCCCGTCGCCGCCCTTACGTTGACATCATTACTCCCGGAGGAGGGCTTCCGAACGTGTATCCCAGCTGATATTTTTCAGCCGAGATATTCCTTCGCCAGCGCTTCAAAGGCGGGGAGGGAGCGGCGGATCATGTCGGTGGAAACGCAGTAGGAGATGCGCACATAGCCGGGGAAACCGAAGCTGTCGCTGGGAACAACAAGCAGGTCGTGCGCTTTCGCACGTTCGCCGAACGCGCGGGCATCGGGTTCCAGGGCTTTGACGAACAGATAGAACGCGCCGTCGGGACGGACGACCTTGTAGCCGTAGGCGGTCAGCGCTTCGCAGAGGAGGTCGCGGTTCTGCTTGTAGACAGAGATGTCGGAGGTCATACCGAGACACGCGGGAACCATTTTCTGGAACAGGCTGGGCGCGCAGACGAAACCGAGCGCACGGCCCGCGCCGCAGACGGCAAAATAGACCGCATCGTGCTCCGCGGCTTTCGGGGGAACGAGAATGTAGCCGATGCGCTCACCCGGCAGAGAAAGGGATTTGCTGAACGAGTAGCAGACAAGGGTGTTGTCGTAGTAGTTGGGAATGAATGGAACGACGGTTTCCGCATCGTAGACCAGTTCACGGTAGGGTTCGTCCGCGATGATGAAGATCGGGCGGCCGTATTTTGCTTCCGCGTCACGGAGCAGAGCGGCGAGTGCTTCGATGGTGGCGGGGGAGAAGACAGCACCCGAGGGGTTATTCGGGGAGTTGATAATGATGGCTTTCGTGTGCGCGTTCAGAGCGGCGGAGAGCGCGGCAAAGTCGATCTGGAAATCTTCTTCTCTGCACTTCACTTCCACGCACTTCATGCCCGCCTGCGTGATGAAGACTTTGTATTCCGGGAAATAGGGCGCAAGCACGATGACCTCGTCGCCCTCACCCGCCAGAGCGTTCAGAGAAATGGTCAGCGATGCCGCCGCACCGCAAGTCATGTAGAAATCGTTCGCCGTGACACCCGTGCCGTGGGTTTTATTGATATAGTCCGCACAAGCCGCACGCACACCGGCATCACCCTGCGCAGAGGTGTAGCCGTGCAGGGAGACGGGGTCGCCCGAGATGAGGTCGGAGAGCGTTTCGCGCACGCAGTCCGGTGCGGGAACACTGGGATTGCCCAGGCTGAAATCATAGACGTTTTCTTTCCCCACTTCTGCGATGCGCTTTTTGCCGTATTCAAACAGCTCGCGGATCTCCGAGCGCTTGCTGCCGAGCTGATACATTTTTTCCGATACGATGGACATTGGGATTCTCCTTAATTATATTCTTTTCGATTATTATACGGCAGAAACGGGAATCTGTCAAGGGCTTTTCGTAAATTCCGAAAATCTTTTCAAAGAAATTTGCCAAACCCCTTGATTTTTTCCGCCGGATGTGGTATAATATATCAGTAACAGAAAATCAACGATTTTCACCATCCGGAGAATTACTCAAGTGGTGAAGAGGCGCCCCTGCTAAGGGTGTAGGTCGGGTAACCGGCGCGAGAGTTCAAATCTCTCATTCTCCGCCAAAAATCCAACTCGTAAGAGTTGGGTTTTTTCATTTGTGTCCGCAGGACACAACATCATTTGCGCGAATGATTCATGCAGTGCGCAGACCGTAAACTTGCCGATAACCGTATCCTTTATAAAATTTCCGCGCTTACGCCCTCTCCTTAATCTCCGCCGCTAAAATCTCATCCTTTCTCGCAAGCAGATCATCCGTCGCAAGTGCAGCTTCCAGTACATTCACACCGACGCGATCAACGGCGGCGCCGAGACGTTCTTTGGTATAGCCGTTTTCCTTGTACCAGAGCATGATCTTCTCAACGATGACCGGCACGTCTTCCTCGGAATAGGTTCCGGAAAGCAGCGTTCCCATGCGCTGGGACTTGCCCCAGGTTCCGCCGACGAAGACACGGCAGCGGGATTCGGCTTCCTTCGGCACCGCACCAAAGGGGCACTTTCCGATACAGACACCGCACTTGCGGCACTTGGCAGGGTCGATGTATGCTTTTCCGTCGGAGCCGGTTGTAACCGCTTTGGACGGACATCCTGCGGCGACGGCGCACTTTTTGCATCCGCGACACAAATCGGCATCAAACGCAAACGCGCGGCAGCCCTCCACGCCGACGTCGTTGAGACTCGGCTTCATGCAGCTGTTCGGACATCCGCCGACCCCGATTTTGAACTTATGCGGCAGCTTCACGCCGCGCATTCCCTCATAGAATTTGTGATGCAGTACCTCCGCCAGCGCGTGGGTGTCGATGTTGCCGTAGACACAGGTCGTTCCTTTGCAGGCGGTGATGGGACGCACCTTTGCACCCGTTCCGCCGAACTGCATTCCCCGCTCCGCAATGAATTTTTCCGCCGCCGGAATGCTTTCATAGGGAATGCCCTGGATCTCCGCCGACAAACGGCTTGTGAAAATGACATTTCCCGAACCGAACTGCTCCGCGCAGTCCGCGATTGCTTTCAGCTCGTCTGCCGAAAACTGCCCGCCGACGGATACCACGCGCCCGGAAAAACATTCCGTCCCGCGGTTCAGTAAAAATCCCCGCCCCTTGACACGGGTGATGTCATCTTTTGTGATGCTCATGATTGGTTCTCCTGTTGATTATTTTTATAAAGATGATATGTGTTTTTCAGTCATGGGGAATGCAGTCAGCCCAGTTTGCCGGACAATGTCCGGCATTTTTCATAAGTATCATTGGCTATGCTGATTGCTCAAATCTCCACGATCCAATAACGCTCCATCTCCCTGCCGTCCCTCTCGCACATGGCGGGAAACGTCCTGTACTGTATCCCTGCGTGAATGCTGTCGTGTCCCGGATGATAGTGTCCGGCGAACACCGCGCGCACAACGCCGCTTTGTTCCAGAATCTCCCTGACCTCTGCCGCGTTGGAAAGACAGTGGTCGGGGGAAATGTCGGGGTCAAGGTCCTGGTGCAGGAACAGATACGCACTGCCGCTGCCGTCCACCGTTTCCAGCGCCGTTTTCAGCGCATCCGTGCCGGGGAAAAAGGTATCCGTCCAATCGCTGTCGCCGGGGGCGTAGGGTTTTCCGCTTGAAAAATAACAGGCATCCGCAAAGAACAGGTGCGACATCCCGTCGTTTGCCGTCAGATGAAACGGCGGGCGCATCTCCTCACCGAGAACGGCATAAAATTCTTCCCTTGTAAACGCAAACGCATCGTGATTCCCCATCATGCAGAGCGTCGGGATACCGCCCGCCCGGATGATGTCGGCACAAAGCGAAAGGTTCTCCCGCTCGGTTTCGTGCGCCGTCTCCGTATCGATGAGGTCGCCCAGACACAGAACGAGTTCACACCCCGCCGCGCCGAATGCGCGGTAAGCCTCCCCGATTTTCGCGGCGGAACGGCTGTTGTACCGTCTGCCGCAGGTGATCTCCGCCGTGGAATAATGGGAATCCGTAAATATGCCGAGTTTCATGTGCGCGCACTCCTTTTGTCTGTTCAATAATATATATTATATAACAGATCGGCGGAAAAATCAAGAGGGGGAAAGGAATTCGCGTTACCCTGCGGGCAGTGAAGTTGCTTCACAGTGAAGTTGCTTCACAGTAAAGTTTCGCCTATGGCGAAGTGTTTATAAAATAATAAAGCAAAAAAACTTGTATCAAATGCACAAAATTCCAAAAAAAGTTCTTGCATTCTTCGCCTATGTATGATATAATATAGTTAAGACCATTTCTCATTGTCTTTTTTAGAAAAAAGGATTTACAAAAACATCTCTGCTTTCACGGTAAGGAAAGGATCATCACATAGATTATGGGCAACAACAGACGAGAAATCATACGGGAGCTGCTGGCGGAAAAACCGTTTGTCTCCATCAAGGAGCTGCAGGAGCGTTTCCCGGCACTGTCGGGGATGACGCTGCGGCGTGACATCGAATATTTTGAATCGCAGGGGGAATGTATCAAGGTGCGCGGCGGCGCGCGGTCGATGAAATTTCTGACCACATCGCTTGAAGAATCGTTCAACCTGCGTCTGCACGCAAATTCCGCGGCAAAGGAAGCCATTGCACAGCGCGCGGCGGCGATGATCGAGCCGGGGCGCTCCATCTTCCTCGACTCCGGAACCACAGTTCTGCGGCTGGTCAACGCCATCCGGGACGAGCGCGTCACCATCACGACCTCCGGCCCCAACGTCGCGCTGGAGCTTCTGAAAAAGAATATGCCGATCGTCAACGTCGTCGGCGGCATGATCAACCGGGACAACATCTCGGTCTCCGGCACGCAGGCCATGCGCTACATGGAGGACATCAACATCGACATCGCATTCTTAACGCCCTCCGGACTGTCGCTGGAAAACGGTTTCAGCTGCGGCAACTACTCCGAGTGCGAATTCAAGCAGCTGCTGGTGAAAAAAGCGCGCAAGATCGTGCTGCTCATGGACTCCTCCAAGCTTGACAAGACCCTGCCCTACACCTTTGCGCGGATGGAGGACATCGATGCCGTCATCACCAACCGCGAGCTTCCCGCCGACATCACGGCACTTGCGAAGAACAGCGGCACGGAGATCATCATCGCGACTCCCGACCTGACAAAATAAATGATCACAAATACAGATACGAAAGGAAAGATTCCATGAATACCATTATTACCATCGGAAGACAATTCGGTTCTGGCGGTCACGAGATCGGCCGTCTGCTCGCGGCGGAGCTGGGCATTCCCTGCTACGACAAGGAGCTGATCATTCTGGCGGCACAGAAAAACGGTATGTCGCCGGAGGTCTTTTCCCACGTGGACGAAACGGCAACCAACAGCTTTTTGTACGCGGTATCCGCCGGAAGCATTCCCGGCACTGCCTATCAGCCGCCGCAGAGCCTTCCGCTCAACGACAAGCTCTTCATCACGCAGACCGACATCATCCGCGCGAAAGCGAAAGAGGGTCCCTGTGTCTTCGTCGGCCGCTGTGCCGATTCCATTCTGAAAGACGTCGCCCCCATTCTGAACGTCTTTGTCCGCGCCGATATGCCGTTCCGCATCGCGCGCATCATGGAAGCGGAAAAATGCTCCGAAAAAGCCGCCGCCGACATGATCGCCAAAGCCGACAAAAAGCGCGCAAAATACTACAATTTCTACACCCAGAAGCGCTGGGGCGCCGCCGACAGCTACGACCTCGTTCTCAACAACGCCAAGCTCGGCGCTGAAAAAGCGGTCGGCATCATTGCCGATTATGCGAAGAGCATCAGCACAGATTAACAGATTAACAGTTCATGAAAGGAACACATTCATGGTAAAACACATCATTCTCTGGCAGCTGCGCGACGAGCTGTCCCAAGACGAAAAAGAAACCGTCAAAGCCGGCATCAAGGAGGGTCTGGAAGCCCTCTCCGGGAAGATTCCCGGTCTTCTCTCCATTCATGTTTATACAAGCGGTCTTCCGTCCTCGAATGCAGACGTGATGCTGGACTCCGCCTTTGAAGACGAAGCCGCACTGAAAGGCTACGCCGTTCATCCGGAGCACGTTGCCGTCGCGGACGGAAAAGTCCGGCCGTATACGAAGACCAGACTTTGTATGGATTTTGAGGGGTGAAATTGCATTTTCTGTGTTTGTAGTACGATGGTGCAGTTAAAACTTTACGTTGGCAAGAACACAAGCAGGAAGGTTTTGCGTGCGAACCGTTCGCTTGCAGCGGGAGTACCCAGAGTGGTACGAAAGATTCATTGATTTCGGGCAGCAGATTGCCGCCCCTACAAAATCGTCGAAATCGCATTATGCAAAACAACACTTATCCCGTCGACTTTAATAAACAAGATACAAAAAGGATCTATGTCCCGCATTTTACAGGCGTAGATCCTTTTCCATTTTATAAACTTCCCCGAAAGTTTCATTATTATATTGCATCTGACCCGAAAATGTGGTATAATAGATATATATTTACCCAATTTTTATGACATGAAAAAACAAAGGAGAATTCCAATGGCAAAATACAGAAGAGACCGCATCAATGAGGAAATGACACATGAGGTTTCCGACATTGTCCGCGGCATCAAGGATCCCCGCGTGTCGAAGCACCTGGTTTCCGTCATGCGGTGTGAGGTCACGCCGGACTTAAAATATTGCAAGATCTATTATTCCGTTCTGGGCGCGGACAAGGAGGGCGACGGATTTGATGCAAAGGAGCTGAAAAAAGGACTCGTTTCCGCATCGGGTTATATGAGAAAGCAGATCGCGGAGCGGCTGAATCTGCGCATCACGCCGGAATTGCAGTTCGTGTATGACGATTCCGTGGCGTACGGCGCGAAGATCAGCTCGATTCTGCACTCCCCATCCGTGAAAGAGGACATCCGCCGCTTTGACGAGCGCGCAGAGCAGGAGGCGCGGGAAGCGGAGGAGGCGGCACTGCTTGCCGCACAGAATGAGGAGGAGGACGAGTTCGATGACTGATTCCGTCATGGAAACAACCGCCGCGACGTCCTGTAAAATTCGCACCGTGTCCGATACGGCGGCGTGGCTCTCCACACACAACAATTATCTCATCCTGACCCACGCGCATCCGGACGGGGACACGCTGGGTGCGGGCATCGGTCTGCAGGGCATTCTGCGCATGATGGGAAAGACCGCCTACTGCGTCTGCCCCTCCCCCGTTCCCTACCGTCTGCAAGGCATCACCGAAGGCAGGGAGTTTCTGCTCATCGAACAGCTGCCCGCGGGATTTTTATGGGACAAGGTCATCTCCGTTGACATTGCAAGTCCGTCTTTGATGGGCGCGTATGCCGTACCGTTCGGCGAGGTGGGAAAGGTCGACTTCGCCATCGACCACCACGGCACAAACACGCTGTTTGCAAAGGAAGCCTGCGTGGACGGTTCTCTTGCCGCGTGCGCGGAGCTGGTCTTTGACATCGGCATGGAGCTGTTCCGCTGGGACGAGGATGCACGGAAAATGCCTATTTCCATCGCCGCACCGCTGTATGCCGGACTGAATACGGACTCCGGTTCGTTCAAGTTCGGCGCGGTCACGCCCGAGACCCATCACCGCGCGGCGGTACTTCTGGCATCGGGTATTGAGCATACCAGAATCACGGAACGCATTTACGGCAGCCGTTCCGTCTCCCAGGTCATGGCGGCAAAGGCTGCATACGAGAATCTGCGGTTCTTCCACGGTGACCGCGTATCGCTGGTCTCCTTTACCGAAGAAACGATGAAACGCTTCCGCCTGCACGACGAGGACATCGACGACATCGTCAACATGATCCGCGGTATCCGCGGTGTCCGTGTCGCTGTTCACGTAAAACCCCGCGGGGAAAACCGTTATAAGCTCTCCCTGCGCTGTGAGCAGGGCTTCAACGTCGCCGGGATCGCCGCAAAATTCGGGGGCGGCGGACACCCGTGCGCATCCGGCTGTTCCATTGACGACACCGTGGAAAACGTCGAGCGCATGATCCTTTCCGCAATCGCGGAAGCGTTCGAAGAGGAAGAAAAAGAAAAAGCGGCGGTTTCCGAAAAGGAAACATTTTCCGGAACGGATTCCGGTGAGGACACGACGGCATGAGCGATACTCCGATCCCATCCCCCAAAACGGCAGAACCCGACGGCGTTCTGATCCTTGACAAACCCGCGGGCATCACATCCTTTGACTGCGTGGCGAAGATCCGGCGGCTGTATCACACAAAAAAAGTCGGTCATACGGGCACGCTTGACCCGATGGCGACGGGCGTTCTGCCCATTCTGCTCGGACGGGCGGCAAAGGCGGCGGAATATCTGACCGCGGAGGACAAGCGTTATACCGCGACCCTGCGGCTCGGCATGACGACCGACACGGAGGACACGACCGGCGCGGTGCTTTCGACGTGCGACGACATCCCGGAAGAAGACGCCGTGCGCGCGGCTGTACTGTCGTTTCTGGGCGAGAGCGAACAGGTCCCCCCGATGTACTCCGCATTAAAGGTCAACGGTCAGAAGCTCTGCGACCTGGCAAGACAGGGCATCACCGTGGAACGCAAGCCCCGCCCCATCACGATCTCCGCCATTTCCTGCAAAAAGCAGGACAGGTCGTGCGATAAGCACGACAGTCGTACCTATACACTGGATGTTTCCTGCTCCAAAGGCACCTACATCCGCACCCTGTGCGCCGACATCGGCAAGAAACTCGCCTGCGGCGGCTGTATGGCATCTCTGCGCCGCACGCAGAGCGGCAATTTCACGCTTGCGGGCGCATATACATTGGATGCGCTGGAAGCGATGACGGACGACGAGCGGCTTGCGCTTTTATGTCCCACCGAACGGCTCTTTGCCGACCTTGACAACATCGTCCTGCCGTCGTTTTACGAGCGGCTGTGCGACAACGGGCAGGAAATTTATCTTGCCAAGCTCTACCGCGGCCGCATTCCCGACGGATTTGCCATCGGCCAGAAACTGCGCATCACAGGCGAAAACAAGGGATTTTTCGCACTGGGGGAGGTTGTAATGAAAGACAATTCCCTTGCCGTGCGGGCGGTGAAGAAGTTTGTGATTTGAGGGAGATATTGGCGAAGCGGTGCGCACGAGAAGCCCCAGTTCCGACATCTCACCGCCCCCATATCATTCCCCAAAAAAAGAAAGGACTCCCCACCATGCTCCGCCCCCTCACCCTCTCCGACTACGATGCCATCCACACGCTGTGGCTTTCCTGCCCCGGCATGGGACTGAACAATTTAGACGATTCTTATGACGGCATCGCGCGCTTTCTGGCACGCAATCCGACGACCTGCTTTGTGTGGGAGGAAAACCGTGTTCTCTGCGGTGTGATTCTCTCGGGACACGACGGACGGCGGGGGTTTATTTATCATACGGCTGTAAAGCCGGAATGCCAAAGACAGGGCATCGGGCGGGAACTTGTGAATGCGGCACTGGATGCACTGCATATAGAGGGCATCCACAAATGTGCCCTGGTCGTGTTTGCACGCAACGAAAACGGAAATGCGTTCTGGGAGAAGATGGGTTTTTCCGTGCGGGACGATCTTGTTTACCGCAACAGAACGCTTGATGAGATGGTGCGCACCGACACCTGACACATGATATGCGCGGCACACGCGGCGCGAACAAAATCTTCGGAAAGGACAAACGGGAAATGCTGAAAAACGAAAACGGAAGCGCCGTCTGGTTCTCCTCAGAGCTGTCGGGAGATTTTCACAGAACGGTGACTTCTCCACAGGTTGTGAAAAATTCTGTGGAAAACCTCGCCGTCAGCTGTGAAGAACTACCCCAACAACCCCCGGAAAGCTGTGAAAAAGTAAAAAATCTCCCCCGCATCGTATCCGGTTTTGCGACAAGACACGGCGGGGTCAGCACCCTTGCCCATTTATCCGACTTAAACTTCGGTTTTTCGGTCGGGGAGGAACGGGCGACGACCCTTGAAAACTACCGCCGGTTCTCGGCGGCGCTTGAAATACCGTATTCCGCCATGCTGTGCGCAAACCAGACACACACCGCGCGTGTCCTGACCGTGGACAGAACGTACTGCGGTATGGGACTTGACCGCACCTTTGCGGAAGTCCTTTCGGGAACGGCAGACGCGGATGCGGCGGAAAGCGGCTTTGACGGCTTCGTCACACGCGAGTCGGGCGTTGCCCTTGTCGTGCGGGCGGCGGACTGCGTTCCGATTCTGTTCTGGGACCCGACGAATCACGTCATCGGCGCGTGTCACGCCGGCTGGCGCGGTACGGTCGGCGGCATCGCCGCGGAAACCGTGCGGAAAATGTGCGCCCTCGGTGCGGCCCCGGAGACAATTTTCGCCGCCATCGGCCCCGCCGTCTGCCTTGATTGCTATGAGGTGGACGATGCGTTCTATGAGACCTTTTCTGCCGCACTCGGCACCGCCGTCTGCGAAAAAATCTTTGCCAAGTCCCCCGCATATGAAAACAGAGACAAATGGCACTGCGACCTGCGCCTCTGCAACGCGCTCCTGCTTGAGGCCGCCGGCCTTTTGCCCGGTCATATCGACAATTCCGCCCTCTGTACCTGCTGTCATCCGGAGATGTTTCACTCTCATCGGTATGCCGTGAAGTATCACGGCGGAAAACGTGGACTGGGGTGCGGGTGTGTGGCGATGATGGAATGAATTTAAAAAAGAAGAATTATCAACAATCTCAAATCACGAATTAGTTCGCTACACATCAACAGCTTCGGGTTATTATACCATAAAGGTTATTCAAAATAGTACACAAAGTTCTGTTGCAAGTGGAGAAGTTGTCACAATGGCATATAACGTCGAATAATTAAGCAACCGCCTGCCCCGTTCCGTTTTACGCGGAATACTTGGGACAGGCGGCTGTCATATCTGTTTATTTCATTGTTGTTTACTTAAAAAACCGCATCCCCCAGAACGCTAAATACTGATTCCAGTCCTCGCGCGAGAAATAATGCGTACCGGCACGGACATGATAATGTACCCGCCCGTCAGCCATAAGATACGCTTCTCCCGCGGTGGGATAGCGGTCAACAGGGAGACCGTTTACCTGTCGGAGGTCTTCGGCGCGCGGGACAACACCGGTGTCAAGGAAACCGTTGACCTGTGCGGCGGTGACGGCGCACAGGAATTCTCTTGCGGGGTCTGCCCAGGAGTCTTCCCACGCACTGCCGATGCAGACAGGGCGCGGCGCGATGAGCGCGGTCAGGAAGTGCTGGTCAAAGGGCATTTCGTATTCACGGTCGGCATACCCGCGGTAATTGGGACAGAACCAGAACGGGAACACGCGGGAAATGACCTCGACCGTCTCGCCGACCTTGCTTCTGGTAATCGCCGCGCCGGAGCATCCGGAGTCGTTGGAGCAGGCGCCGGCAAAGCGGTCGTCCATTGCGGCGGTGAG
>JAFUPC010000031.1 GCA_017481495.1 Clostridia bacterium | reverse complement strand
GAACTGTGCAGCGAGGTCCTTGAGATCCTCTGCGGTCAGCTCGACGTCGTAGGTGACGCCCTTTTCTTCCTTCATCTTGTCGATGAGCTTTTCAAAGTACTTCTTGCCGACTTCCATGACGACATCGGAGTACATCTGGATAAATCTTCTGTAGCAGTCCCATGCCCATCTCGGGTTGCCGGACTTCTTTGCGATGGATTCAACGACATCTTCGTTGAGACCGAGGTTGAGGATGGTGTCCATCATACCGGGCATAGATGCTCTTGCACCGGAACGGACGGAAACGAGCAGCGGGTTGTTGAGATCACCGAACTTCTTGCCGACGACTGCTTCCATCTTGGTGATGTATTCCATGATTTCAGCGAAGATCTCATCATTGATCTTGCGGCCGTCTTCGTAATACTGGGTGCATGCTTCGGTGGTGATGGTGAAGCCCTGCGGAACGGGGAGACCGATGTTGGTCATTTCTGCCAGGTTGGCACCCTTACCGCCGAGGAGCTCACGCATGTTTGCGTTGCCTTCGGAAAAAAGGTAGCAATACTTTTTGCTCATTGGGTTAATACCTCCGTATATTTTTTGTGTACGCTGTCTTTTCGCTGTCTGCGGCATTCTTTTGTCACAGGACGGCATGACAGAACGGATTTCTTTTTTTCTTCTTAATCCTTTTGACTGTCATCCATAATTATACCATATCCTGCGGAACTTCGCCATAGAAAACAGAAATGTTTCCAATAAATTCACAAATCATTAACAGTTTTACGCGAAATTGCCCGAATTGTAAAATTCATCCCGAAACCACTTGCGCGTCCGCGAAAACTGTGATATAATATTATATAATATAGTTATTTATAGAAGCACCGGTACGGAAAGCGGGGTGATGGGCATGCTCTGGAAAGAGCCGGATACAAGTGCAAAGTCCGGGGAGAGTGAGGACGGCGATGCCGCACTTGCGGCGCGTGCCGCCGGGGGCGACACCGATGCGTTTGAAATTCTGGTCGGGCGGTACGAAAAGCTGGTGTATCACGCGGCGTTCCGCGTCACGGGCCACGCGGAGGACGCGGCGGATCTGTCGCAGGAAATCTTTCTGCGTATCTGGCGGGGTCTGCCCACCTACGGCGGGCGCGCGCGGTTCCTGACCTGGCTGACCCGTGTTACGAAAAACGTCTGCACCGACTGGATCCGCAGCCGGAAAAATCTCCCGCCCGCCGACTCCCTGACCCCGCCCCACGATGATGACGGCGGCACCCATCACGTCCCGGAGCCTGCCGCACCGGCAGCCGATACCGATCCCGAGGAGATTTTCAGCCGAAGTGAGCGCGGACGGCTTCTGCGGGAAGCGCTGGAACATCTTTCGGAGGAGCACCGGACGGTGGTGCGTCTGCGCGACGTGGAGGGAATGTCCTACGAACGAATCGCCGATGCGCTTGGCGTGGATACGGGCACGGTCAAAAGCCGGCTGTCCCGTGCGCGCGCAAAACTGAAAGAATATCTGCTGACGCACGGATTTTATTGAAGAAAAATCCCGACAATTTCCGGAAAACAGGGAACTTTTTCGGAAAATTTACGTCTAATATAATAGTATAATAGCCGGTGACGGAATTACCGGGCAAGAATTGCCGGGCAAGAATTGCTGTTTTGTCGCCGGGAAAAGGAAATGACCAAAACACACGAAAGGAACTGTGATTGCATGAAACCGCCGAGCGGAGAATGTAAAGATCATAATAACAACAACAAAGCCGCCCCCCCATGCCGGGATGCGGCGCGGTGGGAGCCGTTTCTGTATGAATATGCGGAAAGGACAGCCGACGACGGAATACGGGCGGAAATCGAGGCGCATCTTGCAGAGTGCCCGTTCTGCCGGGCACAGACGGCGGACATCCAGGAGATGCTTTCCGCTCTGCACATGACAGCACCGAGGGTACCGGAGACCCTGCATTCGGACATCATGCGTGCGGTGCGCGCGGAACAGGACGGCGCATTGAGTGCCGATCGCGCGGGACACATCGAATCCCGTCTTGTCGGGCGCAGACACGCCGATGGGGACGATACCCCCTTGACTGTGATGGTGCGCGCGCAGAGCAAAAAGAACCGTTTCGCAAAATTCTCACAGACGGCGGGCGGGATTGCCGCGGTACTGCTGCTTGTGATGGGAATGGCGTATCTTCTGCCCGTTCTGTCCCGTGTCGGGCGCGGCGGCAGCACCTCCGCATCCCATGATGTTCTGACGGATATGGAGACGAGCGGCACGGAAGCACTGTTCGTTGTCGGAAACGTCGCCGGTGAAGGAGGCGATTCCGGTGCGGCAGAGGCAAAGATGCCGGCGGAAACCGGAAATGTGCTCGGTGCGGTATCGAATGCCTTTTCCGACCGTACCGAAGCGGCAAAGGAAACCGCCGCGGAACCCGACATCACCTATGATGTGCAGATCACACTGACGGAAGAAGATGCCGATAATGCTACAGATGCCGCATCCGTCAGTTACACGCCGGAATATTACGCATATATCTATGTGGCGGAGGACTGCTGGGACGAGCTCGTCCTGATCCTGTCCGACCCCGCACAGCTGGCACAGTACGCCGGTGTCACGGAAGACGAAGCCCGCGCGGTCACGGACACCCTTACGGAAACAGAAGACGGTCTCATCCTCACCCCGGGCGATGTCTGGGAATGGTTTGAATCCGTTCTCCCGAACGCAGACCTTGTCGGGGATGCCTCCGTCGTGGTCGACGGCACCTATACCAAAGGCGAGCTTGTGGATGCGGTCTGCGTGACTGTGGATCCGGATCTGGGGTGAATGGGAAGCAGGGCGACCTGATGCGGTCACCGTGTAACGGTGACATATGATAAATCTTTCAATGGTGCGAAAGATTTTCAAATCACCGGACGCCCAATGGGCGCCCCTACAAAACGCCGGAATCGCACAGCGCAAGATAATATTGTCGCCATCGCCTGTAAGTTGACAGTCTCCCCTCCCCCAAAATTAAAATAAATCACTTTTCGCCCCCGGCGAAAAGTTTCCATACCTCTTCATTATTCTCTCATCTCCCCCTCTCCCGCACTGTCTCATCACTGTGCGTAACAAGAAAGGAGCGAACCGCCTCACCCCCGTTTCCCGGGCGCGGCGGTTCCGAATAAAACCCAATGAAAAAAAGCACAACATCCGACCTGTTTGAAACCGAACAGGAAACCGAAACAACGTCTCTGACCGGTGTTCCCGATGAGCACACTCTGGCACAAAGTGTGCTGGGAACCGAAGACCCGGGCGCGCAGAAACGCAGAACGCGCAGACCCCGCACGGCGAGACCGGCGAAAGCGGAGCCGTGGTATCTCATGGCGGCGTTCTTTCTGCCGCTTGTTCTGATGTATCTGATCTATGTCGGCATGGAGGTCTGGCCGTTCGGCAAGAACTCGGTCTTGGTACTGGACTTGAATGGTCAGTATGTCTACTACTTTGAATATTTCCGCGAGATCATCCACGGGGATGCAAGTCTGCTGTATTCATGGACACGTTCCCTTGGTGGCGAGTTCATGGGCATCTTTGCATATTATCTCTGCTCGCCGTTTACCCTGCTTGTCGCGTTCTTTCCAAAGGAATGGATGACGGAGGCACTGCTTCTGCTCATCATCGCAAAGGTCGGCACCTGCGGCGCGTGCATGGCGTTCTACTTAAAAAATTCGAGAAAGACGTCCTCCTATACCGCCGTTCTGTTCGGCATGATGTACGCCTTGTGCGCATACGGTGTCATCCAGTCCATGAACACGATGTGGATCGACGCGATGTATCTGCTCCCCATCGTCCTCTATGGTCTTGAAAAAATGATGCACGGCGGAAACCCGGCGCGGTACTGCATTCCCCTGTTTGTCCTGTTCATGACAAACTACTACATCGGATTTATGACCTGCATCTTCCTTGTGCTGTATTTCTTCTATTATTTCTTCTCGCAGAACGACCTCACCGTCGGGAAATTTGTGAAATGCGGTCTGAAATTCGCGCTCTATTCCCTCCTTGCCGCGGCGATCGCCGCCATTGTCCTGATCCCCGCATACTACGGTCTGACGTTCGGCAAAACGACGTTCCAGGACACGAATTACGATTTCAGCCAGCGGTTTGATTTCCTTGATTTCTTAACGAAATTCCTGCCCGCCTCCTACGACACAGTGCGCCCGGAGGGACTGCCGTTTGTGTATTCGGGTCTTCTGACCGTTCTGTTTGCGCCGCTGTTCTTCATTGCCCCCGGCATCAAAAACCGCGAGAAGGTCTGGTCGGGCATCATGGTCGTCGCGCTTGTGATGAGCATGAACTCGTCCACCATCGACATCTTCTGGCACGGACTGTCCAAGCCCAACTGGCTCAATTACCGCTACAGCTTCATGCTGTGCTTCTTCCTTGTCATGCTTGCTGCGCAGGCTTACGAACGCTTTGAAGCGGTGCTGGAAACGAAGCTTTCCGCCGCATCGGACACGCCGCAAGGGAAACTGCTTCCCGGAAACCGCATCGCCTACAAAGCGCTTCTGTGCGTGGGAATGTTCCTGTTTGCGATGATTGTGATGATCCAGAAAGAGGATTATGAATACATCGACGACTTAAACTGCATCTGGGTCTCCCTTGCGTTCCTTGGCGGATACCTGGTCTGTCTGCACCCGATCTCCTCCGGCGTAAAGAAAACGGCAGGGAAAGCGTTCCTCATGGTCATCTGCGCGGGAGAGCTGTTCGCGGCGGGACTGTCCGACATGGTGTCGCTTGACCGGGACGTCGTATTTTCCAACCGTCAGCCGTATGCCGATTTCATGACCCGGTTCCGCGCGGTGACGGAGGACATTCTCGCGGAGGACGACGGTCTGTACCGCATGGAGAAGACCGTCCACCGGAAAGTCAACGACAATATGGCACTCGGCATCCGCGGTATCTCGCATTCCACGTCTGACCTGAATGCCGCCGTCATCGGATTCCTTGGGGAACTGGGATACGCATCCCGCTCCCACTGGTCGAAGTATCTCGGCGGAACGCCGGTCGCGGATTCTCTGCTCGGCATGAAGTACATCATCGCGGAAGAAGAGGTTTCCGCTTTGTACGACGAACTTGCCCTTTATGAGGACGAGGAGCTGTTCTTATACGAAAATCCCTACGCGCTCGGCATCGTCAACACGGTGTCGTCCGATTTGTACGACTACGACCCCGAGGACACCACAACCCCGTTCCGACGGCTCAATGAGCTTGTCACGCTGATGCTCGGCGAGGAGGAAACGGTGGAGCTGTTCAAGCCCATCGACATCGACGACATCAGCTATGTCAACTGCGACTACGGCTTCACGACCGGACACAAGAAATATTCCCCCGAAAATCCCGACCGCACGGCAAGTCTGACATATACCGTCACCGTTCCGACGACCGATCAGGTGTATGTCTATTTCCCCTCTGACTGGGCAAGAGAGGTCGACCTGTCGCTCAACGGCGAGGACTACGGAACGTATTTCGGCAACGAAACGCGCCGCATTGTGTCGCTTGGCACGTTTCTGGCTGGGGAACCCATCACACTTCAGTTGACCCTGACCGAGGAAGACCTCTACATCGGCACGGGTGTGGATTATTTCTACTATCTTGACGAGGCACTGTTTGCGGAGATCATGCCGCGGCTGACAGAGTACGCAATGGACGTGACAGCGTGGAACGATACCCGCATCGAGGGTACCGTTGTGACCGATGCGGAACATGACCTCATCTATACCTCCATCCCCTACGACGAGGGCTGGAAGGTCACGCTTGACGGCAAGGAAGCGGAGATCACCGAGGTCTGCGGCGCGCTTGTCGCTGTGGATGCCGCAGGACTTGACGACGGGGAACATACCGTTGTGTTCCGCTATATGCCCGACTGCTACGTCTACGCGCTGTTCATTTCCGTCGGCGGTCTCGTTCTGTTTGTCCTCTGCCTTGTCATCCGTCACCTCTGGCACCGGATGCTCCGTCGGACGGAAGACCTGGCATCGGAATCCGTCACACCGGGCGTTCCCGATTTGGCGGACGATTCCGAGGACGGAAAAGCGTGCATTCCCCTGTCGGAATTGCTTGATGAAATCGCGGCGGAAAAAACCGCAGCGGAAACCACACAGGCGGAAACTGCTGTGGACACCCCTGCGGCGGAAAATCCCGAATCCGACGGGAAACCCGCCCCCAATGAGGAAAATGCCCCGACCGTGACGGCAGAAGACGCCGAGGCGGTTTTGCGGGATCTGTTTCCGGAATAAGGGGAACGATTGACGGGAAATGTGGGGATACCTGCGAATGTATCGGTTTCGGTTCAACATATTGTGATACGCAATGCGATACCGGGATTTTGTAGTACCGTGTTTCAGTAAAAACTTTACATTTGCAAGGTTTATCGTGCGAACCGTCCACCCCGCATTCTCTCCAAAACAAAAAATTTCCCCGAAAATATTCCAAAACCGCTTGCATTTGCAGGCGGTTTGTGGTATCATAATTATGAATCAATTTCTCTGAAACGAGGTACATTCCATGAATACCATCAAAGTAGACGCAAAGAACACCCAAATGGTCGCGCACCGCGGTGTGAGCGGGCTGGAAAAGGAGAACACCTGCGCGGCGTTTGTCGCGGCGGGCAACCGTTCCTATTACGGGGTCGAGACCGACATCCACAGAACAGGTGACGGCAACTTCATCATCATCCATGACGGCAACACCGCACGCGTGGGACACGACAACATCAATGTCGAGGAGACCACCTACGAGACCCTGCGCCGCATCCAGCTGTGTGACCGGGACGACACCAAGAGCCGGGCAGACCTGCACCTGCCGTCGCTGGAGGAGTACATCAGCATCTGCAAAAAGTACGAAAAGCACTGCGTGCTGGAACTGAAATCCGGTTTCACCGATGAGGAGATCGAAGCGATGATCGCCCGCATCGAGGCACTGGAGTATCTGGACGGCGTGACGTTCATTTCCTTTGGATATGAAAACCTCCTGAAAGTCCGAAAGGTAAAGCCGGAGCAGTCCTGTCAGTTTTTGACCGGCGATGCATCGGACGAGATGATCGCAAAGCTCGTTTCCGACAAGCTTGACATCGACATCTCCTACCCGTCCCTGACCGAGGAGCGCGTGAACGCTCTGCACGCGGCGGGCATCAAGATCAACTGCTGGACCGTTGACAAAAAGGAAGATGCGGAGCGTCTGATTTCCTGGGGCGTTGACCAGATCACGTCTAACATCCTGGAAGGCGCATAAACGGCTGTGAAACATCCAACGGCTGTGAAACAACCGAGAAGAATGTTTCCCGAAGAGGCGGCATACCTTTTCGGGATTCTCTTTATGGCACTCGGCGTGGCGAGTGTGTCCTGCTCGAATTTCGGCTATTCGATGATCGTCGCGCCTGTTTATCTCATTTATACAAAGCTGGGCGGCATTCTGTCGTTCGGCACAGTGGAATACCTGTTTCAAGGGATGCTCCTCATCCTCATGTGCATTCTCATCGGACGGTTCCGGTGGCAGTATCTCTTGTCCTTTGTGACGGCGGTGCTGTACGGATATACCTTTGACCTTGCCCTCTGGGTCATGGGACATATTCCCGCCGGAACACTCAGCGTGCGGATTCTGCTGTTCCTTTTCGGAACAATGTGCATTTCCGTCTCCGTCATGCTGTTCGTGCGCACCTATCTTGCGCCGGAGGTCTACGAGCTGTTCGTGCGCGAATTCGCCGCCATCCGGAAAAAGGAATTCGGCCGCGTGAAGCTTGCCTACGACTGCATCAGCTGTGTGTTCTCCATTGTCCTCTCCACCCTGCTGTTCGGCGTTGGCGTGTTCGGGAATTTCACCGTTTCCGCTTTTTTCGATGCCGTTTTGTCCGGCTATATTCTCGAGGGCATCGGCATCGGCACCGTTGTCGCCGCGCTGGTCAACGGCCCGCTCATTACCCTGTGCGGGAAGTGGTTTGACGGGCATTTTTCCCTGACGAGAAACGAGAAGATCGCACGGTATCTGGCAGAGTAAGAGATTCGGGGACATAAGGGCGACGATGCTATTTGCGCAAGGAAAATTATCATAACGGCGACGGATACGCCTTTATGCCCATCTTTCTAACAAAACCGTTTGTTGTCGCCTAAAAGTGTCTGCTCATCCCTATCAATCATATTCCCAAAACCGAAAGGACGATTCCCATGACCACCAACCACACCACCCCTGCCGCCTACCCGACCATGATAACTCCCTTTACGCGCGACAACCGCATCGACACAGGTGCCGTCCGCGCCATGTGCGACTGGTATGCAGAGGCGGGATGCGGGGGCATTTTCACCGCGTGCCAGTCAAGCGAGATCTTCAATCTTTCCACCGAGGAGCGCGTGCTTCTGACAAAAACAGTCGTTGACCGGGTAAATGAACTTGCGGCGTCGCACCCCGACAGACCAAAAATGAAAGTCGTCGCATCGGGGCACGTTTCTGATGACCGGGCGGAGCAGATTTATGAGCTGAACGCGGTTGCCGACACCGGAATTGATACGCTCATCCTCATTTCCAACCGCATGGATATTGCCAATACCGGTGACGATGTGTGGATAACGGAAACCGCCGCTCTGATGGAAGCGCTTCCCGATACCATGCCGCTCGGCGTTTATGAATGCCCCTACCCCTACAAGCGGCTGATGTCGGACAGAATGCTTTCGTTCTGCGCGCAGTCGGGACGGTTTACTTATATGAAAGACACCTGCTGTGATGCCGCCCTGATGGCACACCGCTGTGAAATTCTCGCCGGCACGCCGATGCGCCTGTACAACGCCAACGCCCAGACCCTGCTCGATTCCCTGCGCACGGGTGGTGCGGGATACTGCGGTGTCATGTGCAATTTCCACCCGGAACTTTACACATGGCTGTGCAAAAACCATCTCGCAGAACCCGAAAAGGCGGAGCTTGTGCAGAGCTTCCTCGGCACCGCCGCGTTCACGGAAGCGCTGGCGTATCCCGTCACGGCAAAATATCACCTAAAAGAGATTGCGGGTCTTCCGCTTGACAGCATCGTTACGCGTAAACGGCCCGAAAGCGATCTCAGAGATTACGACAGAAGCTGTATCGGGCAGATGGAGATGCTGGCAAAGCATATCCGCAGATTGCTGTAAAAAAACAGAAAAGAATGCCGTCTGCTCCACGCTCCGTGGTTCTGCAAACGGCATTTTATATTCATTTAATATTTATCATAAAAATCTTTCTTCCCCCGCAGTTGTTTGCCGCGCACAAAAATTTTACAGATTTTTCCCCAAACCCATTCCCAAACGAAAAAAAATATGATACAATAGAAGCAAGGAAAATTTCTATCAAAGAAAGGATGAAACCAATGAAACCCGAAACCATTCTGAAAAGTTATGAAGCGGCAAAGGCAGTCTACGCCAACCTCGGTGTCGATACGGATGCGGCGCTGAAAACCTTTGACGAGATTCCGATGAGCCTGCATTGCTGGCAGGGCGACGATGTGCGCGGTCTGGAGGGACTGGGCGACGTTGAGTCACAGAACCTTGTCACCGGCTCCTATCCGGGCGCCGCACGGACGGGTGATGAGCTTCGCTCCGACATCGACATGGCATTCTCGCTCTCCCCGCTCCGCCACAAGGTCAATCTGCATTCGATGTATGCCGAAAAGAAGAATCCCCGCAACGACCTGACCGTCGAGGATTTCCGGAACTGGATCGACTGGGCAAAGGAAAAGGGCTACGGTCTTGACTTCAACGCATCGTTCTTCACGCATCCGATGATGAACAACGGATTTTCCCTTGCTTCTCTTGACAAGGGAACCCGCGATTACTGGATCGAGGCGGGCATCGACTCCCGTGAGATCTCCCTTGCAATGGGCAAGGAAATGGGTCAGAAGTGCTACAACAACATCTGGATCCCCGACGGTCTGAAGGACATTCCCGCCAACCGCTTCCGCTACCGCGAATATCTGACGGATTCTCTTGACAAGATCATGGCAAAGCCGTACACCGAGGAAGAACGGCAGTATGTCGGAGACGTTCTGGAAGGCAAGCTGTTCGGCATCGGCATCGAGTCGTTCACGGTCGGCTCGCACGAGTTCTATCTCGGCTACGCGGCGACCCACGGCTGCGGTGTCTGCATGGATACCGGTCACTACCGTCCCGCGGAAAGCATCATCGACAAGCTGTCCTCCGTGCGGCCGTTCGTCTCCGACCTGCTGCTCCATATCTCCCGCGGCGTCCATTGGGACTCCGACCATGTGCTCATCCAGGGCGACGATCTGACCGGTCTGATGCTCGAAATGAAGCGCGGCGATCTGTTCTCTTCCGTCGGCATGGGGCTTGACTACTTCGATGCTTCCATCAACCGCGTTGCCGCCTGGGCCATCAGTCTCCGCGCCGCCGCCAAGTCCCTGCTCGCCGCCCTGCTCGAACCGACAAAGCTCATCGACGATGCAGAGCTTTCGGGCGACTTCACCTCCCGCCTGTGGCTCATGGATGAGTGTAAAAATCTCCCTGTCAACGCGGTATGGGATTATCTGCTGCTTACAAAGAACATTCCGATCGGCACTGCCGCCATTGATGCGGTGAAGGATTATGAGCATCGCGTGCAGGCGATGAGATAAAAATTTCCTCTGTATAAACTTGAATCTGCCGTAATAAGCTCCAAAAAAACCGTTCTTTACCGAAAAGGTAGGAACGGTTTCTCATTTTTTGTATTAAATTACAGCAAACAGCAGATACAAAAGTGAAAGAGCTGCCGCAAGTCGGGATTGGTGCTTGCAGAAGCTCCATACTGACTTTTATTGCCTTGCTTATTATGCCCGACTGTCCAATTTTTCACGCTTGGACAGAATAGTTCGGTGCTTCCTTCGTGATATTGATGTCATGCGGGTGAGACTCGCGCAGACCTGCGGCGGAGATCTTCACGAACTGCGCGTTTGCCTGCAGGTCGGTGATGGTCTGACAGCCGCAGTAGCCCATGCCGGCGCGGATACCGCCGAGCATCTGGTAGACGGTGTCGGAGACGGAGCCCTTGAACGGGACACGGCCCTCAACGCCTTCGGGAACGAGCTTCTTGTTGCCTTCCTGGAAATAACGGTCCTTGGAGCCCTTTTCCATTGCCGCAAGGGAACCCATGCCGCGGTAGACCTTGAACGAACGGCCCTGGTAGATCTCCGTTTCGCCGGGTGCTTCTTCACAGCCGGCAAACAGGGAGCCCATCATCAGCACGTCCGCGCCTGCCGCAAGTGCCTTGACCATATCGCCGGAGTACTTGATACCGCCGTCGGAAATGACCGGAATGCTGTACTTCTGCGCCACACACGCGACATCATACACTGCCGTGATCTGCGGAACGCCGATACCAGCAACGATACGGGTAGTGCAGATGGAACCGGGGCCGATACCAACCTTGACGGCATCCGCGCCGGCACGGATCAAATCTTCCGCCGCTTCCGCGGTCGCAATGTTGCCCGCAATGAGCTGTGCATCCGGGTAGACCTTCTTGATGTTGGCAACGCAGTCGATGATGTTCTTGGAGTGACCGTGTGCGGAGTCGAGAACCAGCACGTCCGCACCTGCCGCGAGCAGCTTGCCCGCACGTTCGACAACGTCAGAGGTGACACCGATTGCCGCACCGACGAGCAGTCTGCCGCGCGCGTCCTTTGCGGAGTTCGGATACTTGGTCGCTTTCTGGATGTCCTTGATGGTGATGAGCCCGCGGAGAATGCCGTTATCATCGACCAGCGGGAGCTTTTCAATCTTGTGGTGGGAGAGAATTTCGCGTGCCTTTACAAGGTCGGTGCCGACGGGCGCGGTGACGAGGTTGTCCTTCGTCATAACGTCGCCGATGGGCATATCGTAGGTGGTAAGGAAACGCATATCGCGGTTGGTGATGATACCGATGAGCTTCTTGTTTTCATCGCAGATCGGCACGCCGGAGATGCGGTATTTGCCCATCAGCGCATCCGCTTCGGCAACGGTGTTTTCCGCAGACAGATAGAACGGGTCGGTGATGACACCGTTTTCGCTTCTCTTGACACGGGTGACTTCCTCAACCTGGCGTTCCACAGGCATATTCTTGTGGATGATACCGATGCCGCCCTCACGCGCCATTGCGATCGCCATCGCGGACTCGGTGACGGTGTCCATCGCGGCACTCATCATCGGGATATTGAGCGTGATCTTCTTTGTGAGCCGGGTCTGGAGCGTGACCATTTTCGGCACGATCTCGCTGCGCGCGGGAATCAGCAGGACATCATCGAAGGTCAGACCTTCCTTGACAAATTTTTCGGATACGTTTTCGTTTACCATCTTGTAATTCTCCTTTACTGTCAGATTGAGCGGAAATTTTGTATGTTTTGGGATATTCTTGAAACCTTTTGATAAAAAAAGACCGCTTGTGTGCAAAGTACGGTTTTCGTTTTACACACAACCGGATTTCGGAGCTGCCGCCAGAGAGACAAGCATGAAAATGCCGCGCCCGACGTTTTCGGGACGCTGTATGATGGTACAGACCGTCAGCATTGCGTTATCTTTCATTACGGATGCTCCTTTTTGAATGATATTAGATATATTATACCACGGGAAATCGGATTTGTCAAGGGGGATTTTGGGGTTTTTTGAAAGGAAAGTGGGAAAAAAGATAAGAAAAAGATAAGGGTGAAACCCACAGCCCCAACCGTGTTTCCCACCCTTTTATCTCAATGAATTTCCAATCAAGTGTTTCGTTCCGAGAGCGAAACACTTCTTAAATATTTCGTCCAACGGACGAAATATATCATATGCCGCAGGCATATATCATTCCGCCAAAGGCGGACATCATATTTCCGCGAATGCGGAAATACATCATTGCAGTCAACGGTTACGTTGACTGCACCTTAGCTCTCCAGCTGCCGCCCCAGAAACGCCGCGGCGGTCTGAATGAGCTTGACTTCGGTGTCGAGGGCGGATTTTTCGGTGCGCGCGGCGAAGGCTTCGTCGTTTGCAACGGCAGCGACGCATCCGATGATGTCACCCTCCGTGAAAATAGGTTGTGCGCAGACAACAGATACCCCCGCGCGGTCGTCCTCGACAAGAGAGATGCGGGATGCGCTGTCCCCTGCATCCGCCGAGACAGCTGCGGGAGGAGCGGTATAGAGACTGCGCCCCTCGATGATGCCGTCCACACCCTGTGAAATTTTCTTGTCGAGAAATTCCTTTTTGGAGATGCCCGCCGCCGCGACCACGCTGTCCCGGTCACACACCGCAACGGGGATCCCGCAGGTCTTGTAAAGGCTCTCCGCATACTGTGATGCGAAGTCCACAAGCTCGCCGATGGGGGAGTATTTTTTGAAAATGACCTCCCCCTCGCGGTCGGTGTAAATTTCCAGAGGGTCGCCCTCCCGGATCCGCATGGTGCGGCGAATCTCTTTCGGAATGACGACACGGCCGAGGTCATCAATACGGCGGACAATGCCGGTAGCTTTCATATATATAAATCTCCTTTTACTTGCAGATTGCGATGTTATTATCTGTCAAAGCGTGAGATTTATGCAGGGAGATGAAGTTTTTGCGCGGATATTTTTTGACGCCGCATTTTTACAGCGTATAAATTTTTCCGCGAACCGGAATGCGGCACCGCGTTCCGGGACTTTTTTCTTTTATGATACGGGACAGAAGCTCCGCGTGCTCCCGCCGCCACAGATCACGGTCGGCACGGCCGTTTTCGTACATATGTGCAAATACAATATTTTCCCGCGAAAAATGAAGCATGAAATCGGCAAACATCCCGCCGATGTCGGAAAAATCATCCGGAGCGTTCCCGACCGTAAGCCCCTGTCCGTCCCCAAGCCATATATCGGCAAAGCAATAATCTCCGGGGGCAACGTCGGGTGCATATTCCGTGCGGTAGTCGCGCGTATCGACCGGAAACAACAGCGCAGGGTTTCCGTCTGCGGTCACGCGGTAGCCGTATTCGGGGAGACCGTTCTGCGTTCCCGGCCGGTAATGCCGCCCCTCAAACGGAAGAATCGTCAGAGGCCCTGCGTGCAGTTCCTCCCCTTTGTGCGCTGTGAGAATGTTCTCCGCCCGGATGCCAAGCCGCAGAGCATCCTCATACAGGAAATCCGGTATGACCCAGCGCATTCCCGTTTTGGCAAGAAGCCGGACCGTGCGCGGCTCGAAATGGTCGTCGTGCCCGTGGCTGATGAGCATGAGGTCAAGGCAGGAGAGCAGCCCACCGACCCGGTGCGGTGTCTCCGCCAATTCCCACGCCCACCGGAACGCCACGTCCATGCCCCAGCGGAATGTGGTTCCGTCCTCTGCATCCGTGCGGAACAGATACGATGCGGAATTGATCTGCGCAAACAGTGTCCGGGCTGTCCGGGGATCGCACGGCATTGCAACGCCCGGCGTTTCTGGCGCGGGCAAATCATACATGGCAAGCGCGGCATGGAAATCGCCATCGAAGTTTTCCCGGATGTCATCGTACATCATGGCACAGTGGGAACGGATCCGTTTCAGAACACCGAGTGAGGACAAGAGTGCCGTCTCCGGCTCATATAATTCCGCAAACCGCGGAAAATCCAGTTCCAGATTGTACACCCCGAAATACCCGTGCGAAAGCGCATCGCAAAGCGGCTTCACCAGTGCTTCGCTGTCCGCATGACAGAGCGGGAAATGCGTGCGCAGACCGTCCAGTCCGTGGATGTGGGTATGGATAACATACGGAAAAAATTCCTTCGGCGGCACACACGCTCCCGGCGCGTTCTTTTTCACATAATAGAGCCAGTGCCCCATGTCAAAGCAGATTCCCGCCTCATGATACCCGCGTTCCCGCGCGGTCTTCACTGCATCCAAAACGAATTTTGCGCAGTCCCCCTCCGCGTTCCCCGGCAGAACACGGTTATTTTCCAGCGCAATGCGCACAGGATAATTCTTTTCCCGCGCATGACCGATGAGCGCGCAAAGGATGCCCGCGTCGTCCTCCCCGGTCGGATGGATGGTCACGGTGAGTGTTTCTTTGTGTACGCCCTCCGACACGCGGTTTTGCTCCCGCATCGTGTCAAGCAGTGTCGCCAGCGGCGCGTACACGTCCGTGACGGCGCTTTCCCGTCCCATGACGGTTCCGTGTACGGTTACGCGGAATCCGTTCCTCCAAAGCCGCTGTGCAGCCGCAAGAACGTCTCCCGGGGAGGTCTCCGGGCGCACCGTGCGGAGTTCGATGCTTTTCACGCCTGCGGCGCGGAGAGATGGCAATCTTACCGGCAGGATAGCGGCACGGTCTGCGCTATCCGTGACAGCAAGCCACGAAAGCGGCAATGATGTTCCTATCATGATTTTCTCCTTTGTTGCTTTTTTATTATCATATCATAACATATTCTCCGCGCTTTGTCAAGGGGGAAGATTTTCGCAGGAGCCCTCTCTCCGAATGGGACTTCTGCCGGAGTGCAGACACCTCTGCGAAAGATTTTCTAATCTGCTGTAAGCAGATTGTTTGCTGTAAGCAGATTGCTTCCCCTACAAAATTACGGGAGAAACGTGCGCCCTTCCTTTTGATGAAGATTGATTTCGATTGATAAAAAAAGAACCGCAGTCCCCTGCGGCTCTCTTCTTTTGCTATAATTGGAATTACTCTTCGTCAATTCCCGCTTCTTCGACGATTTCAGCTTCTTCAGCGGCAACTGCATCTTCCAGCAGTGCGCGGATGGAGAGAGAAACCTTCTGCTTTTCGTCGTCGATACCGACGATCTTCGCGTCAACGATCTGACCCTTTTCGAGAACATCGGCGGGGTTGTTGATGCGCTTGTCCGCGATCTGGGAGATGTGGATGAGACCGTCCACACCGGGAACGATTTCAGCGAATGCGCCGAACGGCATCATGCTGACGATCTTGACGGATGCGGTGTCGCCGACTTCGTACTTGTCGGTGAACTGCTTCCAGGGGTTCATGTCTTCGGTCTTGTAGCCGAGGGAGATGCGCTTGTTTTCGTAGTCAACAGCGAGGACATGGACATGGATGGTCTCGCCGATGGTCAGGACATCGCCCGGATGTCTGATGTGCTTCCAGGACAGCTCAGAGGTGTGGACCATACCGTCAACACAGCCGAGGTCGACGAATGCGCCGTAGGGCTGGAAGGACTTAACGACACCGTCGTATTCCTTGCCGACTTCGATGGAAGCCCAGAATTCAGCTTCCTTTTCCTTGCGCTCTGCGCGGATGACTTCACGGATGGAAGCAACGGCGCGGCGCTTCTGCTCATTGATGTCAATGATCTTGACACGCTGGGTGGTGCCGACGAGTTCCCCGAGATCAGCTTCTCTGGGAAGGCCGGAGTGGGATGCGGGGATGAATGCGCGCAGGCCCTTGATGTTGATGATGACACCCTTTTCGAGTGCTTCAACGATCTTGCCGGTGAGGATCTCGCCGGTTGCCTGTGCATTGACGATCTCATTCCAGTTGTTTGCGTTGTCAACCTTCTTCTTGGACAGGGTAGCGACACCGTCAAGGTCGCTGACGCGGACTGCGATCGCTTCGATTTCGTCGCCAACCTTGAACATATTGGCAACATCTGCTGCGGGGTCGTCGGTGACATCGTTGAAGGACAGAATGCCCGTTACCTTCGTACCGATGTCAACATGGATTTCGTTGGAAGAAATCGATGTAATGACACCCTTGACCACGTCTCCTGTATTTAAAGTTTTGAAAGATTCGTCCAGCATTTGCGCGAAGTTTTCTGCGGTGATTTCGATTTCGCTCATGATTCTTTTAACCTCCTGAATTAGACTGTCGGGTGTGGACGCACCCGCAGTAATGCCGACGGCACATTTGTGCGCCGGTAACAGATGCCGTGGAACGTCGGAGGGGCTTTCGATGAAATATGTCTGCGCACAGTTTCGTTTGCATATGTCGTATAATTTCTGCGTATTGGAACTTCCTCTGCCGCCGATGACAAGCATCACATCAGCCCGTTGGGCAATGGTTTCCGTTTCGGTCTGCCGGTTTTCTGTAACATTACATATTGTATCATAAATTCTCGCGTTTGTACATAGTTTTTCAAAAAATTTTTGAGAAATTTTACATTCTGCTAACTTTTGGGTCGTTTGTGAGACATAAATGACCCTTTTTTTGAGGATTTTCTGCGCTTCATCCGTAGAAATCCACCGTTCTGTTTCGTCAGCTGTCGCAAGAATTTTTGTATCACACCGGAAGCGGGAACGGATGCCTTTCACCTCCGGATGGTCGGGGTCGCCGAAGATAATTCCGATCGCATCGTGCGGCCGGTCAGCATACGGACGCGATTCCTCCTCGGCGATGCGGTGGATGTTTTTGACGAACGGGCAGGTGCAGTCCACATAGGAGAAACAACCGTTCTCTTTTGTGAGCCGTTCCAGAAGCTCCTCCGTTTCCCGTGTCATGCCGTGTGCGCGGACGACGGCGATGAGCGGGATGTCGCTGTCCCGGGACAGCATTGCCTCAAGATCCCCGTCCGACACGCTTTTCACCCCGCGCGCCGCAAGCTCTCCCGTCACGATCGGATTGTGGATGAGTTCCCCCAGCGTTACGATGCGCGCACCGGGATTTTCGTCGATCAGCCGGTAGACCGTGTCAACGGCGCGGCGCACGCCGGGGCAGAAGCCAGCGTTTTTTGCAACGATCAATTCCATCCTTGTGTACTCCGGTAGTCCTCCGACAGGCGGCAAATGCGGTCAAAGACCAGCTCCGTCGCGCGGCGGTAGGATTCGGAATTGCCCTCCAAAAGACCAAGCTCGGAAAACGGAATGCGTTCCCCGACGAGGATGGCGGTTTTCTGGAACGGCCGCAGGCGGCGGTTTTTCGTCGCAATGCAGACCGGCAGAACGTCGCATTCCGCGCGGAACGCCATCATGCCGGCGCCGTGGCGGATCTCGGTCCTGCGCAGATCAATGCCGGGATTGCGGTGTCCCTGCGGGAAGATGCCGACGCTTTTGTGGTTTTTGAGCAGTTCCACGCTCTTTTTGATGGCACCGACGTCCCCCGTCCCGCGGGAAACGGGATACGCGCCGAACGCCTCGATGATCTGTTTGACAATGGGCACACGGAACAGCGACTCCTTTGCCATCCAGTAAATTTTTACCCGGATGGTCGCGCCGATGACGAACGGGTCAAGAAGCCCCTGGTGGTTTGCGCAGAGCAGATACGCGGGTGCGGCGTTGTCCTCGGTGTCGGGGGGAATGTTCTCTTTGCCGACGAGTGTCACGCGGTAGATGCCGCGCACGATGCCGCCGACGTATTTGATCATAGTATCGTAAAAACCCATAAGTCCCTTCCTTATATCAGATTCCGCTGTACCAGCAATGCCCGGATGGCGGCGACGTTTTCTTCGATCGTCATGTCCGAGTTGTCCATTTTGACGGCATCGTCTGCGGGAACGGCGGGGGCAATGTCGCGGGTGCGGTCCTGCTCGTCGCGGGCGTTGATCTCGGCAAGGATCGTCTCATAGTCTGCCGCCTGTCCGCGCTCGTGAAGCTCGTCCGTGCGCCGTCTTGCCCGTGCCGCAGCAGAAGCAAATAGAAAGATTTTCAGCTGTGCATCGGGCAGGATCACGGTTCCGATGTCGCGGCCGTCCATGATGACGTTGTGCTTCTGCGCCATTTCTCTTTGCAGGGAAAGAAGATGCGCGCGCACCTCCGGAATTTTCGACACGGCGGAAGCGTAAAGGGAGATCTCGTTTTCGCGGATGGCGGCGGAAACGTCCTCTCCGTTGAGATAAACGTGCTGGGAACCGTCCTCTGCATAGGCAAGCGAAACGGTGATATGTGCCAAAAGCGGCACGACCGTCTCCGCGTTCACGGAAGCCAGTGCGACACCCGCGCCTCTTGTATACAGTCCGATGGAGCGGTACATCGCGCCCGTGTCCACGTAGACGAAGTGAAGCTCCTTTGCAAGTGCCTTTGCGACCGTGCTTTTTCCGGCTCCGGAGGGGCCGTCAATGGCGATATTGATCATTTGGATTCAGATTCCTTTCTCTTGAATATGGCGTAACAGATACCCGCGATGAGCGCGTATCCCGCGGCGGAGAGGATACCGTTTACAGAAGACTGTCCTGCGTATCCGACGGTGACTTCACCGTGCTTTCCCGCGTGGGAATACCGGATCCCGCCGTTCTGCGCGCTGTCGGGGATGCGGTGTGTGCGTTTCAGCGTATATTCCGCCGTCAGCCGGCTGACCAGTCTGTCCACGGCACAGCCGATGAGGAAGACGGATTTCATGACGGAGAGGATCTGGGACAGTGGGGTGGCTCCTTTCGGGGGATTTTTGGGGGTGATGTTGTCAACTTAAAGGACGGGAACGTGCTTTCTCTAACTCTGTAGGGGCGCCCATTGGGCATCCGTAACATATGGCTATGATGTCGAAATATTATGACAAATAACATTGATATATGTTTTTCAAACGATATCGCCTGCATATCGTTTGGTAACGGACGCAAGGTTTCGCAAAGCGAAACCATATGGGCGCCCCTACAGACGTGATGAATGCCGTTTTTCTTAAGGTGACCGCAATGATATATTTCGTCTGATGGACGAAATATGCTGATATTACTCCGCTGCCGCGTGCGCGGCGGCGATGGCGGTGGAGAAAGCGATCTGCAGATTGAACCCGCCTGTGTAGGCATCGACGTCGATGACCTCGCCGGCGAAATAGAGACCCCGCACGGACTTCGCTTCCATCGTTTTCGGGGAAAGTGCTTTCGTGGAGACCCCGCCGGAGGTGACGATGGCTTCGTCGATCGGGCGGAAGCCTCTTGTGTGGATGCGGAAATCTTTCAGCGTTTCGAGCAGTGCCCGCCGCTGTTCTTTGGTGACGGCGTTGCATTTCGTTTCCGGTGCGATGCCGGACAGGCGTGTGATGGGGGCGATCATCTTCTGCGGGACGAGACCGCCGATGACGTTGGAGAAATTCTTGTTGTTCGCCGCCGAAAAATCGGAGAGAATACGGGCATCCAGCGTTTTTTCGTCAAGCGCGGGCTTTAAGTCGAGATGCAGAACGTACTCCCCGATGCGTTTTTTGTCAAGGTGCGCGGAAGCGGACAGGATCATCGGCCCCGACACGCCGAAGTGCGTGAACAGCATTTCGCCGAAATCCTCGTACACCGGCTTCCCGCCCTCTCCGAGCGTAATTTTCAGGGCGGTATTGCGCAAAGACAGTCCCATCATTTCCCGGCAGACGGGTTCGCGGCAGACGATGGGAACAAGGGACGGGTGCAAGTCCGTGACGGAAATGCCGCAGTCCCGCGCAAAGCGGTAGCCGTCGCCGGTCGAGCCGGTTCCGGGATAGGACATTCCGCCCGTTGCGACGATGACACGGTCAAAGGGATATTTCCCCGTGGTCGTTTCCACGCCGGTGATGCGGGAAATGCCGTCTTCCGTACCCGGTTTCGGGGTGTCCGACTCTTCTGCTGTCAGCAGTTTTGTCACCGCTTCGTGGCGGATGTGTACCCCGGCATCGCGCATCCGGCGGATGAGGGCATCCACAATGTCGTGCGCGTTGTCGGAGACGGGAAACACGCGGTTTCCGCGCTCGGTCTTGACAGGAACGCCGAGATATGCAAACAGGTTCTTCGTTTCCTCCGGCGGAAAGCCATTGATCGCGCTGTACAGAAAGCGGGGATTCGTTGGAACGGATTTCAGAAACTCGTCGGGGGTGCAGTCGTTTGTGACGTTGCACCGCCCCTTGCCTGTGATGGCGAGCTTTTTGCCGAGCCGGGGATTCTTTTCGTACAGCGTGACGTCAGCGCCCCAGTACGCCGCTTCCGACGCCGCAAGCATTCCCGCCGCGCCGCCGCCGATGACGGCGATTCTGATCTTTGTGTTGTCAGCCATTTTTACCATTGCCCTTTGCATAGACGTCGTATTCTTCCCAGACCGCTTCCAGCTTTTCAAAGGTCTCGGAGACCTCCTCCTGCTTCTTGCGCGAGATCGCGACGATCAGCGCATTGATGACAGACAGGGGCGCCACATAGGAATCGACGAACGATGCCATATCACTGCGCGCGATCAGCAGATGATCCGCTCCTGCGGCAAGCGGGGATGCCTCGCTGTCGGTCAGGGCAACAGTGACCGCCCCCCGCGCCTTGGCATAGTCGATGGCGTTGATGATACGCTTGGAATAGCGGGGAAAGCTGATGCCGATGAAAACATCGCCTTTGTCAATGCGGAACAGCTGCTCAAACATCTCGGAGGAGCTGGTCGCCTGCACCGTGCGGACATCGGGGAACATCAGGCTGAAATAATAGCCGAGAAAGCCGGAGAGGAGCGATGCGGAGCGCATTCCGGAAATATAGATGTGTTTTGCCGAGAGGATCGCATCGACCGCCGCATCAAAGGCCCCCGGGTCAAGACCCTCGAGCGTGCCGCGGATCTTTTCGATGTCACCGGTCAAAATTTTGGCAAGGACTTCGCCGTCGCCGATGCGGTCGTTTGTGATCTCGATGCGCTGGACGGAGGTCAGCTTGGTGCGGATGAGCTCCTGCAAGGATCGCTGAAGCTCGGGATAGCCGTCAAAGCCCAGCTCGTTTGCAAAGCGCACCACGGTCGATTCCGAGACCTTGACCACAGCTCCCAGCTTTGATGCGGTCATGTACGCCGCTTTGTCGTAGTGCTCCAGCATATAATTGGCGATCAGCTTCTGACCTTTGGAAAAGCCGGGCATCATGGTCTCGATTTTTGTGAGAATGTCTGTCATGTTATCAAATCATCCTGTATGGCAGAAAACCGCAGGAAGCCGGAAATGACAAACTGCGGTATCTGTGTTATTTTAATTTTTTGCGGTGATATAGCCGAGTGCCACGAGCGTTTCCGCTTCGAGAACGGCACCGCCGGCAGCGCCGCGCAGGGTGTTGTGCGCAAGACCGACGAACTTGTAGTCGTAGACGGTATCCTCGCGCAGACGGCCGGCACAGACACCCATGCCGCCCTCGGTGTCGCGGTCAAGTGCCGCCTGCGGACGGTTGTCTTCCTCAAAATAGGTGATGAACTGCTTCGGTGCGGAGGGCAGGTCGTACTCCTGCGGCACACCCTTGTAGTTCTTCCAGGCATCGAGGATCTGCTCCTTGGTCGGCTTCCGTCTGAACTTCACAAAGACTGCCGCCATGTGGCCGTCGGAGACGGGAACACGGATGCACTGCGTCGTGATGACGGGTTCCTTTGCCTTGACAATTTCACCGTTTTCGTGTGTGCCCCAGATTTTGAGCGGTTCCTGCTCGGACTTTTCTTCCTCGCCGCCGATGTAGGGGATGACGTTGTCGATCATCTCGGGCCACTCGTTGAACGTCTTGCCCGCGCCGGAGATCGCCTGATAGGTCGTTGCGACGACCTCATACGGCTCAAACTGTCTGAGCGCGTTCAGTGCCGGAACGTATGCCTGAATGGAGCAGTTCGGCTTGACGGCGATGAAGCCGTGCTTGGTGCCAAGGCGCTTTTTCTGGTCTTCGATGACAGCAAAATGGTCTGCGTTGATCTCCGGGATGACCATCGGAACGTCGGGTGTCCAGCGGTGTGCGGAGTTGTTGGAAATGACCGGGACTTCCGCCTTTGCATATGCCTCTTCCAATGCCTTTGTCTCGTTTTTGTCGTAGTTGATGGCACAGAAAATGACGTCGATGTCACGGCAGGTCTCCTCAATGTTCCACGCATCGACCATCACCATGTCGGCAACGCGCGCGGGCATCGCGGTCTTCATCTTCCATCTGCCGCCGAGCGCCTCGGTATAGGTCTTTCCGGCAGAACGGGGGCTTGCCGCAAGCTTTGTCACACAGAAGAAGGGGTGATTTTCAAGCAGAGTGATGAATCTCTGTCCGACCATACCGGTCGCGCCGACCACACACGCACGAAGCTTCTTCTCTAACTGAATCATATCTCATCCAACCTTTCAAAAACGGGATTTCTTTTTCATATAGATATATATTATTATACCATTTTTATGGGGGGTTGTCAAGGGGATGGCGCGGAAATGATGAAGATGCAACGGAAAAATTTCATCCGGGAAAGCAAATCTGCACATCCTGTTGACAACTTTGCCCGCAAACCCTCTCCCACCATCTGATTGGTACTTGACAAACGCCATATTTTGTGATATATTATATCATTATATAATATATACCATATCTACGCAAATGAGGAATTTACCATGAAGATCATCATAGCCGGATGCGGAAAGATCGGCTCCACCATATTGGCAAGCCTGACAGCAGAGGGACACGACGTGACGGCGCTGGACAAGGACGGCGCGGTTATAAAGGAGATCACCAACATTTACGACGTCATCGGTGTCGTGGGGAACGGCGCGGACTGCGAGACGCTGGCGGAAGCGGGAATTGAGCAGACCGATCTGTTTGCCGCGGTCATGGACTCCGACGAAGTGAATATGCTCGCCTGCTTCATCGCACGGCGGATGGGCGCGCGCCACACGATTGCCCGCATCCGCAATCCCGAATACAACGACGACTCCCTCGACTTCATGCGGCGGGAGCTGGGGCTCTCCATGTCCGTCAATCCGGAGCTGCTGGCGGCGGGAGAGCTTTACAATATGCTCCGTCTGCCCTCTGCCATCAAGGTGGAGAAATTTTCGGGGCAGAATCTCGAAATGATCGAACTGCATCTGCGCGACGACTCGCCACTCGGCGGCATGAAGTTATCGGAAATGCGCACCCGCTACAAGGCGAAAATTCTCGTGTGCTTTGTCCGCCGCGGGGAGGACGTCTTCATTCCCGACGGTAATTTCACGCTGGAATGCGGGGACAAGATCGGTCTGACCGCTTCCCACACGGAGATCGCGCGCCTGATGCGGGAGCTGGGCATCGTGCGCCGTCAGGCAAAATCCGTCATGATATTGGGCGGCTCGCGCACGGCGTTCTATCTTGCCCGGCGGCTGACAGAATCGGGTGCGGATGTGCGCATCATCGAGCGGGACGAAGCACAGTGCGAAGAGCTCTGTTCCCTGCTCCCGCGCGCGGTCATCATCCACGGCGACGGCGCTGACCAGGAACTGCTTCTGGAAGAAGGACTCGGCGTAACGGATGCGTTCGTCTCTCTGACCGGCATGGATGAGGAAAACATTCTCGTCTCCATTTTCGCGCAGTCCAGAGGCGTTCCGAAGGTCATCACGAAGATCAACCGCGGGGAACTGGAAAAAATGGCGGGTGACCTGGGGCTGGAAAGCATCGTCTCCCCGCGCCGCATCATGTCGGACATTCTCGTCAGTTATGCCCGTGCGCTGGAAAACTCCCGCGGCAGTCACGTCGAAACGCTGTACAATCTCGCCGACAACAAAGCGGAAGCGCTGGAATTTATCGTCAGCGCGGATGCGGAGAACATCATCGGCATTCCACTCAAAAATCTGCAGATCCGCCCCGGCATCCTGATTGCCGGCATCATGCGCGGCCGCACACCCATCCTTCCGTCCGGTAACGATGTCATCCTTGCCGGCGACCGCGTGGTCGTTATCGCCGCACAGCAAAGACTTGGCGATCTGTCGGACATTCTGAAATAACGGGGGTGTCACAATGAACCGGAAAATGGTATTTTTCACGACCGGACAGATCATTTTACTGGAAGCGGCACTGCTGCTGTTTCCGCTTCTGGTGTCCGCGGTGTACGGGGAAGCGTGTGTGACCGCGTTCGCATTTACGATTTTTCTCTGTCTTGTCACAGGTCTTTGTCTGACCGTGTTCCTGCGGCCGAAAAACCGTGTCATCTACGCAAAGGAAGGATTTCTCATCGTCACGCTGTCGTGGCTGGGGTTGTCTTTGCTCGGTGCGCTTCCGTTTTATTTCAGCGGCGAGATTCCCTCTTACATTGATGCGTTTTTTGAAACGGTATCCGGCTTCACGACCACCGGTGCCTCAATCCTTTCTGATGTGGAAGTGCTGTCGAGGGGGCTTCTCTTCTGGCGCAGCTTCACGCACTGGATCGGCGGTATGGGGGTGCTGGTGCTGATGATGGCGATCGTGCCGTCGTCCGGCTCCTCCGGCCGCTCCATTCACATCATGCGCGCGGAAATGCCCGGCCCCGTGGTCGGCAAGCTGGTTCCGCGTGTCCGCGAAACGGCGAAAATCCTGTATATCATCTACATCGTCATGACGGCGGTCATGGTGGGACTGTTGTGTCTTGGCGGAATGCCGCTGTTTGAAAGTCTGCTCCATGCGTTTGCAACGACCGGCACCGGCGGATTCGGCATCAAAGCAGACTCAATCGCCGGCTACTCTCCTTATCTGCAATGGGTCATCACCGTCTTCATGCTTCTGTGCGGCGTGAATTTCAATCTCTATTACCTGCTTCTCATCCGCAGCTTCCGTCCCGTCCTGCGCTCCTCGGAGCTGTGGTGCTATCTCGGTATCATTGCCGTTTCGACGGTACTTCTTACGCTGGACATCCGCCCGCTGTACGACACCCTCTCCGCATCCCTGCGCCATGCGGCATTCCAAGTCACATCCGTCATCACGACCACCGGATATGCAACGACCGATTATGGACTCTGGCCGTCGCTGTCCAAAGGGGTTCTGTTCATTCTCATGTTCATCGGCGGCTGTGCCGGCTCCACGGCAGGCGGCTTGAAGGTCTCGCGCATCATGCTGATGTTCGGAAACGCGCGGCGCGATCTGTCCCGGATGCTCCATCCGCGCTCGGTCGGCGTGGTTCACATCGACGGCAAAAAGGCAGAGCCGTCTGCCATCGACAGTCTTGCCACCTATCTGACCCTGTATTTTTCGATGATGCTGGCGGTGTTTCTGCTTCTGTGTCTGGAACCGTTCGATTTTGAGACCAATTTTTCCGCCGCCGTTTCCTGCTTCAACAACGTCGGCCCGGGATTTGCCGCGGTCGGCCCGGCATCCTCCTACGCCGCCTATTCCGGCTTTTCCAAGCTCGTTCTTTGTGCCGCAATGCTCCTCGGACGCCTGGAGATCATTCCGCTCGTGCTCGCGGTTTCTCCGTCAACATGGACAAAGAAATGAGATTTTCTACCCGGATTGTAACAGAAAATTCAAAAAAACGGATGGGAAAACCCATTGCATCCAGGGCGGGTTTATGGTATAATAAAGAGGAAAGGGAAAGGTGATTCATAAACGGTGCTTGGGTGCCGGAAACTTGTGGGCGATGATGTCAATATATATCACGCAATGCAATTCGACGATTTTGTAGGGGAAGCAATCTGGTTTCGCTTGGCGAAACCTTTTTCCCGCGGATTTGAAAATCTTTCGCACCACTGAAAAAACACACCGGGAGAAGTTCCGCGCACGGCGCGGAGTGATAAGTAAATGAAAGGAGACATATCCATGTTCCCGACAACAAAGACCTACACCCCCCGCCGCACGGGACTGTTTGTTCTGTCCCTTATGCTTCTGTGCGCACTTTTGTCCGTCGCGGTCTCTGCCAACGCCGCAGAACCGCCGTGTCTCACCGTTGTGGTGGTGAATGCGCCAGACGATTTGTCTCTCTCGATGCGGAACGCGGACGGGAGTGCCGTCGAAACGTTGGAAGTACGCACTGCACAGCGTGGCTGGGAGACATATTATCGGTTTGAATACACGCACATCGTCCCCAATCCATCCGCGGAAACCGACTTCTCACAGATGTCGCTGTCCGTTGCCTACGGTGACACTGCCTATACCTGTCCGCTTCCGGCAGAAGCGTATGATACATACAGCAACGTTCTTCAGCTAAACCTCGAAACGCAGACGCTCACCGCGGACATTTCTCCCGGACGCACCGTTCTTCTCGTCGGAATGCGCGTTCTTCTGACACTGCTGTTGGAGGGTGTGATCTTCTGGGGATTCCATTATCGGGAAAAACGCAGTTGGCTCGTCTTTTTGTTCGTCAATCTCGCAACGCAGGCATTTGTCAATTTTGCCATCGGAGGCGGGACGATGGATTCCTATGTTCTTTCTTTTACTGTCTCTGTGAAGCCATCGTCATTCTGGCAGAATGTATTCTCTTTCCCATTTTCCTCCGTGAAAAGAAAAAATATGTATGCATTCTGTACGCCGTTATCGCCAATCTCGCCAGTATGTTCGTCGGCGGGCTGATGATCTCGTATCTCCCCGTCGCATTATGATACACAGGAGTGCCCACAATGAAACTTCTCTCAAAAACCTTTATCTTCGACCAAACCCCGCCGACACCGTCCTGTCATGCTTCCACACTTGCAAAGATCGGGGACACCGTCATCGCCGCATGGTTCGGCGGAACTTATGAAAGCCATCCGGATGTGCAGATCTGGTGTGCATATCTGGAAAACGGCATCTGGAGCACCCCGGTCTGCGTATCGGAAAAAGAGAACGTCGCACACTGGAATCCCGTTCTCTTTGACAACGGGGAGGAGCTTCTCCTCTTTTACAAGCGCGGGGAGACGATCCCCGATTGGCAGACGATGGTCACGTCTTCCCGGGACAAAGGCAGAACATGGTCTGTCCCCCGGCGGATGTGCGCGGACGATACCTGTGGCAGAAGTTCTGTCCTCGGCGGAGGTACAATCCTCGGTCGCGGACCCGTCAAGAACAAACCCATCCGTCTGAAAAACGGGGACATTTTAGCGCCTGCTTCGATGGAAAAGGGATGCTGGCGATGCTTTACCGACCTTTCCCGCGACAACGGAAAAACGTGGGAAATGGGGCCGCTCGTGCCGCTTCCCGACGATGGCGTGCAGGTCATCCAACCCTCGCTCTGGGAGGACAGCGACGGCATCCATATGCTGATGCGCTCAAAAAACAAAGCGGTTTACCGCGCCGATTCTGCGGACGGTCTTCACTTTGATACCGCATACCCGACCGCCGTTCCCAACAACAACAGCGGGTTGGACTTGGTACAGATTGCGCCCGGTCATCTCATCCTTTGCTGCAATCCCGTTGATACCGCGGCGCGCACACCGCTGTCACTGCTTGAAAGCACGGACGACGGCCGGACATTTGAAACGGTTCTGCACCTGGAAACGGAGCCGGGCGAATACTCCTATCCCGCGATCATTGCAGACGGGAACAGAATCTGCGGCACCTATACCTGGCGGCGGGAGAAGATCGTATATTTTGAAGCATTATTATAAAATCATAATAGATATGTTCGATAACCTATCACCATCTATTGAAATCAAGGATATTTTTGTATTTTCACGGTCAGAATGGAGGTTATCGAACAAATCCAATAGAAAGACGGTGACAGCATGGCAGAACCGTGTTCCATCAAAGCGCAGGCCGAGCTTCTCCGACAGCGCAATTACAAGACCCTGACAAAAAAAGAGAAGGTGATTTTGCACCTCGCGGAGCTTTGCTTCATGGACGACAAGTTTTTATCGGAGGTGTTCCGGGACGACATCGAGGGCGTATCGTATCTGCTTCGGGTGATTCTCGGACGGGAGGATCTGACCGTCCTTTCCGCCGGAACGCAGGTGGAATATCCCAACACCCGCGGCCGTTCCGTGCGGCTGGACATCCGGGCGGAGGACGAGACCGGAAAGCTTTACGATATTGAGATCCAGAAAGCAACCGCCGGTGCCGGGCCGCAAAGAGCGCGATACTATTCGGCGGTTATTGACCGGGATATGCTCGATGCGGGCGAGAAATTCGATCAGCTGGCGGACAGCTACGTCATATTCGTAACGGAAACCGATGTCATGGCGGGCGGGATGCCATTGTATCACGTTGACCGGCGGGTCGAAGAGCTGAACTGCAGACCGTTCGGCGACGGGTCGCATATTGTGTATGTCAACGGTGCTTACCGCGATCCGACGCATCCGATCGGGCGGTTGATGCACGATTTTCATTGTACGGATGCCGGGGAGATGTACTCGGACATTCTTGCAAACCGTATGAAAAATTTCAAGGAATCCGAAGGAGGTTCAAAAATCATGAGCACTGCATGGGAACAGTTTTTGAATGAAGAACGCGAGGAGGGCCGTGCCGAGGGTCGTGCCGAAGGACGCGTAGAAGGGCGTGCGGAAGGTCACGCGGAGGGTCGCACGGAAAGCCTTACAGAGGTGGCACGCGCAATGCTCGGGGAGGGGATCTTTACCTATGAGAACATCGCCCGCCTGACGAAGCTTCCGCTTGACGTGATTGAACAGCTCGCCAAAGAAAGCGCAGAAGCCAGATGATCCGCCCGGCAAAATCCCCCTATGTCATCGGCATCCTGTTCCTTATCCTGCTTCTGTCCGTGGTTGCGGTTTCTGCATCAGCGGAATGCTCCCATGTCTATACGGACTGGACGATTCTCGGCGACTGCCGTTACCGGGAATGTACGTTGTGCGGTGCAAGTGAACAGGCCGACATTCCCGTGCACACCTGCACGGGCGGGGATTGGAAAATCACCGCGGCAAGGCACTCCCGTGTCTGTACGGTCTGCGGTGCGGAGGTGGAGAATGCGGCTCATGTCTTTTCCGACTGGGTCGTTACAAAAGAAGCAACCGTGTCCGAAACCGGTGAGCAGAAACGCACCTGTTCTGTGTGCGGCTATACGGAAACGGCGATCATTTCCTGTCTGACACCAACAGACACCGATGAATCGGATACCGATACCACAGAACCCGACCCACCGGAAGCCGTGACCGATGATTCCCCAATTACGGAAACCGCATCGGAAAACGGAACCGTATCCTCTGACAAAAGCCCGTCCTCTGACGGAAACGGCACTTCTGACGGAAACAGTACCGCCGGTGGCAGTTCTGCCAGTACCGTCGATACCTGGGACAACCCGTTCATTGACATCAGCGAAAAGCATCCGTATTATGATGCGGTGCGGTATGTCAGCACGCACAATCTGTTTGTCGGCATTGAGACCGATGCCGGTCTGACCTTTTCGCCCGGTGAGACGATGACCCGCGCCATGTTTGTCACGGTGCTCGGACGGATGGCGGGAATTGACGTTTCCGTGTGGCAGACCGTCCCGGATTTCACAGATGTGACCGCGGGCGCATGGTATACACCGTATGCCGCATGGGCGGATAAAACCGGCATCGTCCGGGGTTATGACACCGGTGCGTTCGGTGTCAACGACAAGATCACCGTCGAACAGGCCGCCGTCATCATAGCGCGGTATGCCAAAGCCGCCGGACTGACGGTTTTTGATGCCTCCTACAAAAATGCGCTTTTCGATGATGCAGAGGATGTTTCCGCCTGGGCGGCGGCAGATGTCGGGTGGTGTATTTACACCGGGATCTATGCGCCGGAGGATAAGATCCGTCCCACCGCTGATGCACAGCGGGGACTGGCGGCGGATATGCTATATCGGTATGCGGTCAGATTTGGGGGAGCGTAAAAATCACCTCAAAATATTGCCAAACAGAGAAGGATTTATGTTCCCAGCAGCAGAGCATAAATCCTTTTTGTATCTGATTATATGAAATGGAATCCGCGGTGCGAAATGCTTTATGCTTTTTTAAAAAACATCCTCCAAAAGCATCTCCTCAAACGAATATATATACCGGTCGCACAGTGCGCGGATCATGTCTTTCTCCGCCGCGCGGTCATCGTGGACGGCAACGGTATAGAAACCGCCTGCGGCGGCACCGCGGATGCCGGGGAGAATGTCCTCAAATACAACGCAGTCCTCGGGCGCCATACCGAGTTTTTCCGCGGCGCGGAGATAGATGTCGGGTGAGCCCTTGCCGCGGGCAACCTCGCCGATCTCGGTCACGGACGAAAAGCAGTCCCAGACACCCAGCCGTTTCAGCGCAGGGATATAGAATTCCGCACGGGAAGCGGTGGCGGCGGCGATGGGAATGCGGCGGCGGCAAAGGGAATCGAGATATGCCCCCGCGCCAGGCTTGAACGGGACATCGTTTGCATACGCATCCACAGCAAGGGAAAACCACTCGTCCATGATGTGCTCCTCCGCATCGGGAAGCGAGAAGCGTTTTTTCGTGTATTCCGCGGCGGCATGGAAACCGAGCGGTGCCAGCGCATCCGCGTAATCGTCCGGGAGCGGAATACCGCGCCGGGCAAGGAACCGTCTGTCCACCTCGGTCCAAACATCCATCGAATCAAGCAGTGTGCCGTCCAGGTCGAAAATGGCGGCTTTTTTCTTTCGCAGAAGTGTCGTCATACAGGTTTCACCATCAGTAAAAGACCGTCCCCCACGGTCACGCGCGCAGGAAGACCGGGCAGGAACTCATTGGAAATGCCGAGCGCGACATCCGGGTCAAACGTCCCGCCGGCAAACGGATATTTGAGATTTTGAAGCGTGACGTCCCGCGCTTCCCCGCCCCATGCGACAAGCGACAGATAGCCGGACGCATCCGGGGAAAAGGTTCTTGTATCATTATATAACGCCGTGACGTAAGAGGCGTGTTTGCCGTCCCCGGCTTCCTCAAAGGCGTACCCTTTTGCGCCCGCGCGGGTGAGGAACGCGACGGTCTGCATCGTGCCGAGGGTATGGTCGAACCGTCCGCCAAACATTCCGTACAGAAGAAACTTCCGATATCCGCATTCCAGTCCGTGCCGGACGGCAAGCATCGTGTCGGTGTCGTCCTTGACGGGATCAAAGCGCTTCGTTTCCGTTGCAATCACGGTATCGCGCGGCAGGGAATCGAGGTCTCCCATCAGAAGATCGCACCGGATCCCCGCATCCCGCAGATACCGGTATCCGCCGTCCGCCGCGATGACAAGGTCGTCCTTTCCGGGTGTCGGGGAGATCTGATGCATTCTGTCCCCCGCGCCCACGATGATGCAGGCGGGAATGGGGTCATGATAGCTTTGCGGCAGGGAAGAAAATAATGCTTTGGTATCCATTTTTATGAACATGACTTTCGCAAAGCGAAAGTTTCCTTTCTTGTGGAATTGGGACTGTTTTTGTGCTTGCACAAAATCGCAGTCGTAAGACTGCGAAAGTCACAAAACACGTTTGAAAATTTATTTTCAAACGTTCTCCATAAAGACCGTTGCTTCCATATCGGCGGTATGGAGCGCAAACGCAAGCGGGAATTTTTCAAACGCATCGCTGACCAGCCGCGTTTCCTCCGTGCCGGAGAATCCCATATGGAAGCGGATGGCAAATGCTTCCTCCCGCGTCAGGCGGAGAAAGCCGGACAGGATATAAACGGACTTCTCGCCGTGTCCGTAGGGCAGAGAATCCTCATAGTCGTAGCTTGGCACCTTTTCCCACACGCCCTGCGCGTTCTTGACGTTGCGGAACGACGGCTTGTAGACGTTCGTCTTGCAGACATCGTGCAGAAGTGACACGATGGCACACGTTTCGGCAGAGCAGGAAAGCCCGTAGGTCTCGCGTACCCGCTCCCGCGCGAGATAGTCGCATAAGCAGTCGTAGACGTTCAGCGAATGTTCGCACAGCCCCCCCTCATACGCGCCGTGAAAGCGGGTCGATGCGGGTGCGGTGAAGAAATCGCATCCGGGGGAAGACAAATAATCCAACAGCTTATCCGCCCCCTCGCGGCGGATGTTCTCGGTATAGATCTGATAAAAACGCTCTTTGGCGGTCATGGCGGTACTCCTTGTTTTTTATGATGGGGTGGGGGATTAAAGATAAGGTTTGGAACGGGGCACCTCGTATCGTGTAATATCATGTTTCATTGAAAACTCTACATTGGCAAAAACGCAGGCTGAAATGTTTTCTGTGCGAACCGTTCAGTTTGCATTCTCTCAAAAGTAAAGTTTTCGATGAAGCATGGTACTACCTCTCCCACCGCACCGACCGTTTGCGGAACTCATACGCCTCATCGGATGCAAGGTATTCGGTCAGCCAGTCCCGGCGGGCGGTGAGCCAGTCGCAGAGGTAGTCGGCGTGTTCCTGCCAGGATTCCAGATTGCGGGTGCCGTCGGTGACGTGCCAGAGGGTCTCGTCCTGCAGCTTCCAGACCTCGTAGTTGCGTTCAAACGCCTCGGGTGCCGATGCGGCAACGCGGTCAAGCTCTGCAAACATATCGTCAATATGCGGCTGAATCTCCGTCCAGCGCGCTTTCACAAGGTCGGTGAACCATTCGTACTGCGTGATGGTGATGTACCAGATATGCTCCTGCGACATTCCGCTTTT
>JAFUPC010000030.1 GCA_017481495.1 Clostridia bacterium | reverse complement strand
TTTGCGTCCTACCGTGCGGAACTGCAAAAACAGTACGCTGACTTAAAGCCCCTGATTGCCCGTGCGGAGGAAATTGATGCCCAGAATCTGACCACCGCCGCCGATGTCTCCGCGGCAATGACCACACCTGCACCCGCACCGCACGGCATCTCCGACGAAGCCCTGCCCTCCGTCCATTTCCGCGTCTGGGACGAGGGTGCATCGACAGACGAGCGTGAGTGTGCATATGCAAGATATCAGAAGTGGATTGTGCGCTGGGAAAAACGGTATGCAGTCGAGCTTGCGGTGCGGAATGCAGCAAAACGGTCATGGAAATGGGTCGTGTTCGCCGTGCTGCCGCTTGCGCTTCTGTTCTGGTATTTCTACACACAGCCCATTGTCAGCGATGTCCATGTGACCTTGCAGGGATACGAGCTTGTGTATGACGAAAACATCGTTTTTCAATCGCACATCCGCATACCGGAATTCGATACGTTTGACGATTTCCGCAATACCGTGATCGACACACTTCCGGCACCGGTTAAGGCTGTTCCGCATACGCTGACGCTGGACGGAAAAAGCTATCATTACCTTCTGAACCCGAACAAGACCGATTATTATGAAGGCGTCTTCCATATCGACGGCTTTACAATCGAAACGGGTGACTTAAACGGCATCCGTTCCGGCGGAACGCTGACGGCAGAAGAAGCGGAGACGGTGTTCGGCGACACATTTATTCTGTGGGAACCGCACAATATGCACGGCTCCCGCATCCATATCGGTACCAGTATCCGCATCCGCTATGTCCGCCCGGAAGACGGATATATTTTGAGTGACTTTCATTATTATGAAGAACACGGCGACAACGGCGCTCTGGTCTTCCGCGAAGGCGGAAACAAAGAAACCTTTTTCGTCTTTGGAGCAAACAGCGAAGAAGCTGCAGACCGCCTGTTCAAACAAACCCTATGGACTGTGTTCCAGCAGGACTTCTGGAACGGATATCAAGCAAACAAGAGTGAGGACTAACCATGCAAATCAAAGAAGCCGCCGCGAAATGCGGTCTGACCGAAAAAGCCATCCGACTGTATGAGGAAAAAGGGCTGATTACACCAACCTATACCGAAATCAACGGGCGCAAATTCCGTGACTACAATGACGAAACCGTCGCACAGCTGCAAATGATCGCCGGACTTCGCCAGTCGTTCTTCTCCCTTGACCAGATTGCGGCGATGCAGAACACGCCCGAGGATATTCCGGCGATCTTCTCGGAATACCGCGACGAACTGCGCGGGAAGTTCCGGGAACTCGAGGGACTGCTGGAGCGCGCAGATGCCGTGATTCCGTCGTCGCTTTCCTCCGCGGAAGCACTTGCCGAAGCGCTCGGCGGCGTATTGCCCGCACCGAACGAACCTGCACAGATTGCCGATCTCTCCGCCGCTTTCTCCGAGGACGAACCCTACCGCATCCAAAAAGTCGAAACACACGCCGTTCCGGAAATGCGCTTCCGTGTCTGGGATGAGGATGTCGACCACGACGCGCGCGAGGAGGCGTACAAGCGCTATCTTGCTTATGCACGGCAATGGGAAAAATCGTACGATCATGAACTGAAAGTCGATAAAATCAAACATTTCTGGTTATATCCCATCGGCAAATTCATCGTTCTGCCGCTGCTCTGCCTGACCGTCATCGGATGTTTTCTGTACTTTGTCGGCTGGCGGTCGAAGGTGGATATCACATATACAGGATACGAAATCACGTTTTCGGAGGATGTATGGGACGAAATCGGTACAAAGCTGAACGCGCTTCCCGAAGGTGCTGTACCGCACGAGATGGATGTGTCGGAATTTCCACAGGCTGTGGAGAGCGAGTCGGTCAAATTCCGTTTTGACGGTGTGAAAATCAATTATCTGATCAAACAAGACTGCTTTGAGGGATATATTCTGCCAACATTCTTCGGATTTTATGATTGGCTCACCGGTACATGGAGCGATCAATATGTCCCTTACCGAATGGCTTTTCCCGGCAAGCTCCAACCGCAAAGCGCGGGAATTTATTACCCGAGCCGCACAGATGACCGGACCATGGTCATGTATAGCAATCTGACAGAAAATTTCGGAAAAGAAGACGGACTGATCGTATTCCCTCTAATGGAACCGTATCAAAACACATTGACAGGAGACAAAGGCTACCGCTCAACCAACACCTACATCATCCTCGGCGCCAAATCGCCCGAAGAAGCCTCTCAACTCTTCTGGGATACGGTCTGGCGTCAATGGCAGGAAGACATTTACGAGGTTGATCCCGACTATTTCCGCGAAACAGCACCAATCACCGAATAAAATGAAGCAGACACCGATGCGGAATCTTCCCGTTCATCGGTGTCTGTGTTTCTTTAATCTGTTGTTGTGATGCGGACAAATACGACCTCATACGGCTCCGCATAAACGATCTGCGTGACCGTTTCCGCGGTGTAGTATTCCACCCGTTCAAGCTCCAGGTTCTGCGTTTTGCCGATGCGAAAGATCTCGGCTTTTTTGATGCCCTGTCCAAGCCCGTGCATGGCAAGCGCGATGTGTCCCGCCTCCCCGCGGTAGTTGGAGAGCAGGATCATCCGCACCCCCTCCCCGACCGCAGCCATGGCATACGGCGGCTGCATGGTGCTGTTGTCGACGGCGATCATCTGCGTACACGCGGAATACATCTGTCCGTAGGCGCAGAAGGTATAGAACGGCTTCTGCGGCACGGAATAGGCATCAAACAGCCCGCACCAGTTGGAGGCAATCTGCCCGTCGTAGTAGTGCGCTTTGTCACAGGGACTGTTGTTGAGTGCAATCAGCGCCGCTGCGGCAAATGCACCGCCGACCTCATTCTTCTGGTTTTCGTGTACCTCGCGGCACAGCTCCGGCGTTTCGTCATTGCGGATCATCATCCAGATGTCGCCTTCCCACGGATGCTCAAAGCCGATGTAATTCCACTCATCAAACCAAATCCGGGTATCGGTAAAGCCGAAGCGGTCGAGCAGCCGACGCACCCAGACGGCATTTTGGTACACCGCATCATAGGTCGATTCATAGCCGTGATACGACAGAAAATCGAGCGGCAGATCCTCCTCGCGGCAGAAGCGGACAAACTGCTCCATCGCATCACCTGTTGAGCAGAACGCCATGCCGCCGACCGTCAGCGTCGGGTCGTAGTCCCGGATGGCACGGGATGCACGGCGGTAGAGGTCAAAGAGCTGTGTGAGATTGCCCCCGCGCCAGTTGCACCGGATGCCGTGCTCGTTGATCCCCTCCCCCTCGTTCCAGATCTCCCAACAGCGGATGTTGTAATGATGTCCGTCCGCCCATCCGTCGTTGTAGTGGCGGATGATGTTGACGGCGATGCGGCACCACTTGTCAAAGTCCTTGGGGGGGCTGGCATATCTGCCCTCAATGTCGTGGTCGATGGACTCGCCCAGCCGGTAAACGACCTCCGCACCAAGCGCATCGATGCTCTCAATCAGATGGTCGGTATGCAGAAAATAATAGTTGGCTGGATCGTTCTCATCCGCATCGAAATTTGGGAAAATGCGCGAGACATCCACATAAAACCGGGAGTTTGCGCCGTCGGTGTCATGCAGACGCACAGAGGGGATATGCATCTCGCGGTAACGGCGCGACAGATTGACTACATTCTGATTGCAGATGGGTCCGTTGTTGACGCCGTGAATCATCTTCGGCGGATGTGTGGTTTTTGAAAAATCAAAGGTGATCTGTTTCATACTGTTTTTCCTTTCCCGACGGTCATTGACCGATCAGAACATTGTGTGT
>JAFUPC010000029.1 GCA_017481495.1 Clostridia bacterium | reverse complement strand
GTCGGACAGGTCCAGGGCGGCGGCGGGCTGACCGGTCTGCGCCTGTTTTTCAAGCGCGGGTGCGACGGCGGCGCGGTCGGTGACATTCAGTCCAGCACTGCGCATCAGATTTTCGATTTTGTAGACGGTATTTTCGTCCACGCGGCCGATGAGCTTGTCGCACTGCGCTTTATAGTAGCGACAGATGATCTCATCAAAGGATGCGCGGCGGCAGACCTCATCGTCACAGATGCACATCCCGACCATGTTGACGCCCATGTCCGTCGGGGACTTGTACGGGCTCTGACCGAGAATGTTCTCAAAAATCGCGTTGAGAATGGGAAACGCTTCGACGTCGCGGTTGTAGTTGACGGCGGTCTTCCCGTAAGCCTCCAGATGGAACGGGTCGATCATGTTGATGTCGTTTAGGTCCGCGGTCGCCGCTTCGTATGCCAGGTTGACCGGGTGCTTCAGCGGCAGATTCCAGACGGGGAACGTTTCAAATTTGGCATATCCCGCCGTAATGCCGCGCTTGTGCTCGTGATACAGCTGGGAAAGGCAGATCGCCATTTTCCCCGTGCCGGGGCCGGGTGCGGTCACGATGACGAGCGGGCGGGTCGTTTCGATATAATCGTTTCTGCCGAACCCCTCGTCGGAGACGATATGCGGAATGTTGTGCGGATAATCGGCGATTGTGTAGTGCAGATACACGGGGATGCCCATGTTTTCCAGCTTCTTGCGGAACACGTTGACCGCATACTGTCCGCCGTAGCGCGTGATGACGACCGACCCGACGTACAGTCCCACCCCGCGGAACGCGTCAATGAGCCGCAGGACGTCCGCCTCGTAAGTGATGCCCAGATTGCTGTTGACCTTGTTCTTTTCGATGTCGGTGGCGTTGATGCCGATGACGACCTCCGCCTGGTCTTTCAGGCTGGTGAGCATCCGGATCTTGCTGTCCGGCGCAAAGCCCGGCAGAACGCGGCTGGCGTGATAGTCGTCGAACAGCTTTCCGCCCAGCTCCAGATACAGCTTCTGCCCGAACTGGCCGATGCGCTCTCTGATATGCGCGGACTGCATGGTGATATATTTGTCGTTGTCAAAACCGATTTTCTGTGTCATAAATGGATTCCGTTCCCCTCAAAATAACCTATACTATATATTATAGTATAAATTCCGCCGCTTTGCAAGGGTTTTCGGAAAAATAATCGGATTTCCATTTTTTTCACAAAAATGCGGGGATAACTGGGGATTCTCTTTGCGGGGGTGGGGATGCTGTCACCCCCTCCGCCCGATCACTCCTCCCCGAACGTGATCGTCCCGCCGGCGGTCAGGGAATCAATTTCCACACCACCGTAGGTGCCAAGGACTTTCCAGGAGGCTTCCAGTTCCATCGTTGCGCGGTCGGTTGTATAAACACCAGACCAGAACGGCGTGTAGCCTTTTTCTTCCTTGTCGTATGCGATGGCGGGCGTGGTGAATAGGGTCGCGTTGCCGTCGGCCTGCACGGCACCCCATTCAAATTTTTCGTTTGCGAACAGGCGGTAGTGCGAGATGCCGATGTTGACCGTCACCTGCGCCGTGCCGTCGTCCAGAATGACATAATCCCAGTCCACGAGCAGCTTCAGCGTTTTCGACTGCTCCGAGACAAACTGTCCGCTGTCGGTCATGCCGGCGTATTCGATGAGCGCACCCACGACGGAATCCGGTACCTGAACGCTTTCCGCCCCGGCGTCTGCGGTCCCGTCCGCCGTCGGCAGTTCCACGATGGGCGTGTCCGCGGCACCGTCCGCAGGCACATCCGCCGGCGCATCCGCCGTATCGTCAACAACATCGGGCAGGGTGGTGTCCGCTGGGGCATCGGTCTCCGCGGGCGGCGCAGTCTCCGTTTCGGTTTCCGTCAGTGTCTGCTCCGGCTCGGCGGGAATGTGGTCGTCTGCATCGGATTTATCCGTGTCGGAGATCTTCGGCGTATCGCTGTCCGTTCCGCTGCCCTCTCCCCCGTCCTTGCCCGAACAGGATGCAAGCGACGCGGTCATGGCAACAGATGCACACAGCACAGCGCACAGCAGAAGACGGCGGAGCACAGTAACAGAATTGGCGATGATGCGGTTTTTCATAGATAGTTCCTCCTGTGGTATCAGAGATGTTGGATTCCCGGGAAATAGATTTCCGGGAACAGCGTTCTGTTCCGAAAATCGGTCTGTTATCATAATTAGACGGGGAAAAACGGATTTTGTTCCCAAAAATTGAAAAAATTTTGGGGGAATTTGCAGAATGTTCATTTTTGGCATGGGAAATCCCGGAAGAACACCGGCGTTTGTAACTTCTTTCTGAAATTTTGACACGTTCCCTTGACATTGTACTCCCACAGGAGTATAATAATAACAGGAAACGGAGATGATACTGTATGATCAGAACCCTTTACCACGGTTCCGGGAATATCATTGAGAAGCCCCTGTTCGGGTACGGAAAACCCTACAACGACTACGGCCTCGGATTCTACTGCACCGACAGCCTTGTCATGGCAAAGGAATGGGGTGTCGGTCCCGGACAGGACGGTTATGCCAACTGCTACGAGCTTGACTGCGGCACACTGAACATCCTTGACCTGAATGCACCGGAATACGGCATTCTGCACTGGCTGGCGATCCTGCTCCAAAACCGGGAATTTGACATTCCCTCCGGGCTTGCACTGGATGCAAAAGAATATCTGCTTGCGAATTTTTCCCCCGATTATGAAGCGTATGATGCCATCATCGGATACCGCGCCGATGACAGTTATTTCTCCTTTGCGCAGGATTTCATCAACGGTACGATCTCCTACCGTCAGCTGAACAATGCCATGCACTTAGGGAAACTCGGAATGCAGTTCGTTCTCAAAAGCAGAACCGCGTTTGACGGTATCCGGTTTATCGGATATGAAACTGCGGACGCCGTTGAATGGTATGCAAAAAAGATGCTGCGCGACAAAACTGCCCGCCGGGAATATTTCGACGTGGAACGGAATCGCCGTCAGCGCGGTGATCTGTATATCACACAGATCATGGATGAGGAGATGAGACCCGATGATCCGCGCCTACGATAAAATTTATCTCGAAAAAGCACGCACGGCACTCGGACGGATGCTGGATTTTGCCGTTTACGACCTCGGATATGACATAGAGGACTTCTTTTCCCTGTTCCTTTCCTCCGGCACGGCGGCACAATTTGAAGCCGGAGACTTTTCCGTCATTGCCGGGATGTCCGGCGTGGAGCTTGCCTATACGGTTCTGGAACGCGCAGGCGTTTCGTTTACGCGCATCCACCCACACTATACCGCCAACCGCAGTGAAGAATACTGGGTCGGCTGGGCACTTGCCTATTATCAGTGGGAAACCGCCCTGCACTTTGCCGAAATCGTCCGGTATATTCCCATAAAGGAAATTTTGGCGCTGTATTCCCCCTATCATGAAATGGACATCCGCCAGTTCGTCGATGAAATGAACGCGCGGTTTCGGGCGGCAAAGCCGGAGACCAATCTGAAGCTCCGGCGTCTGGAAGCCGGGCTGTCTCAGCGGGAGCTTTCAGAGATGAGCGGTGTCCCCCTGCGTACCGTCCAGCAATACGAGCAGCGGCAGAAGAACATCAATCTGGCAAAGGCAGAGTATCTTGTCATGCTGTCGAAAACGCTGTGCTGTACAGTGGAAGCACTGATGGAAAAAACAGAATAAGCAAAAGGGCATGACCCGCCTTACGCGTGCAGTCATGTCCTTTGTTATATTTTTCAGACCGTGTTACGGCAGATCGTCCGTCGGTACGTCATTCCGATTCCGGATCAGTTCTCTTCACTGTAAAACAGCTCAATCACTTTCTCATAATGCTTAATCACGCTCTTGTCCTTGGATGCAACGAACGAAGCCAACTCTTTGTTGCCGGTAATCAGACCCTCGATGGTGTAGGTATATCCCGACCATGCGTCGTAGAGGAACGTCGCATCGACCTTGCGGCCGTCCATGATGATGTCGAGCATTTCGATGGACGTCTCGTCGCGCGCACCCTTGACTTTCAGGACGATGTCATAATAGTCGGGCAGGACGGAGACCCAGCTTTCGCGGCAGAGGGCGGCGGTGACGGCACCGGCGATCTCAATGTCGGTGGTAGAAGCGGGGACTGCCATGCAGGAAACACTGCCGCCGGGGATGGTGTAGTAGGCTTCCTGCGCCTCGTCGTATTTCGGGAACGGAACGATACCGTAGTCAAACTCGACGTCGCGGAAATTCCACTCGGACTGACCGACGACCTCGGTGATAAACAGCGTATTGCCGTTCATGAACGACTGGCGGAAATTGCTGTTCTCGACCTTGACGGATGCCGGGAAGCTGCCCTCGTTCTCATTGTAAAGGTCGCGGAGCATGGCGATCATGTTGGTCGCGCGCTCCGAATTGAAGACGCTCGTGACCGTACCGTCGTCTCCGAACTCCACGGTATCAACATCGCACGCAAACGTCCATGTCGCCGTGTGGTTGCTGGTCGTACTGCCGAAACCATACTGGTCGTCGGCATCCTTGGTACCGTTGCCGTTCAGATCCTTGTAAAGACCCTTTGCGATGGATGCCATGTTGTCGATCGTCCATGTGCCGTCGGAAACCATGCCGTAGATATCCTCAATGTCGTAATCCGCCGCAAGCTTCTTGTTGAAATACATACAGTACGCATTAGAAACGAACGACAGACACATATCGGACACGGTCATGTACATCCGGTCGTTGATGTTCAGACCCTCAACGGCGACCTCCGGGAACCACGGCTTTGTGAAATCCATATACGGGATGTCGTACCAGTTATAGAAATACCCGGACAGCGCGGCCTTGCCGGAATACATCGAATGTCCCATGAACAGCTCATAAGCATCTTCGCCTGCGGCAACGGCGCTCATCAGCGTTTTGACCATCGCATCCTCTTCGCCCTCAATGCCGACAATGCTGACATTGAAGCGTTCCTCAACGGTCTTGTTGCGGCGGTAAACGGCATCGTTCAGAACGTCGCCCGTTTCTTCATCGGTTTCGGGAATAGCGTCCGTGGTGTACCGCTTCTGGTAGAAGATGCGGTACTCCTTGCCCTCAAAGTCAAGCTCGGGGACATCGTCGGAAACCTGCTTCCGCGCCTCGAGACTGTCGGGCGCCGCGGTCACCGCTTCGGTTTCGGCAACGGCGGCGGTGGTGATGGTGCTGTCTGTGACACCTCCCCCGTCCTCACTGCCATCCGCACAAGATGCGGTGACGGCTGCAAGCAGGAGCAGGGACAAAAACAGTGCTGTGCGTTTGGTTCTGGATTGCATGGGAATTACCTCTTTTCTTTGTGTGGGATTTTTTTATTTTGATGGGATTGCGGTTTATTTCATGTAGAATAGCGGGGGAAGAGGGATGTTGTCAACTTGCGGGATGGGGCACAGCTTTCTCTGTTTGTGGTACGTTGTTTCTGCGAAAACTTTACATTGGAACACAGACCGAAAGGTTCGCACGATAAACTTTCCCTCTTGATGGACACGCGTTAGCGGTGGATGAGGTAAAAATCAATAAATCCTCGTACTGCCTCCAGTACTCCCGTACAAAGTGACAAATACGGCTGAAAACAAAAGATTTATCTCTATATTTTGTACGCCGATGATACTTTTTTTTGCTTGAATGGTGTTCGATGCTTTATGCAATTTCTGTATGGGACACTTACAGCGAGAGTGCTAACAGCTCTGTGAAAGATTTATAGAGTTTTACCTCATCTACTGCTTACGCGTGTCCATCAAGAGGGAAGGTTTTCCGTGCGAACCGTCCGGTTTGCACTCTCTCAAAAGTAAAGTTTTCGCCGAAACAACGTACCACAAAACACCGGGAGCGCACAGCGCAAGACCATATCGCCATCGCCGCCCCAATCCTCTTTACTTCTCCATATACCCCCGTATCTTCTCCGCCCGGTGAAGCAGGTCGACAAGCAGTGCATCGCGTTCAACATCCGGTGCATCCAGCGACTGGTGATGCGCTTCGAGAACGACATCGCCCGCGTAGCCGATCTGTTTCAGCATATCGAGCAGGAATTTCCAGTCAATGTCGCCATCTCCCGGGAGCAGGTGGCCGTCGCGACCGGAGGTGCTGTCCTGGATGTGCAGGGACAGGGGCGGGATACAGCCGGCAAGGTCGGCGGGGGAGCGGTCACAGCCCTTTGCGTGTCCGGTATCGTGACACCAGCCAAACCACGGGCTGTTCACTTCCTTTACAAGGTCGGAAATGATGCCGACCTCAACGGAAGCGCCCCAGAGCAGGTTTTCGGACAGAAGCACGACGTTGTGCGCCTGGGCGGTCGGAAGCAGGGGACGGATGGCATCGGCGTTCACGCGGATGAACTGTTCCCTGTCGGTGATGATGTTCTTGTTTTCGTCCTGCCAGATGGGGTGAACGACACAGTAGTGAATGCCGAGAATTTCGCAGACACGCATGGTCTTTCCGATCAGCGGCCCGCGGTAGCGCGCATCGAACGGCGCATGACTGTGGGTATAGCGCACCCCGATAGCATCGGCGCGCCGGCGCAGATCCCATGCCCAATCCTCATAGGCATCGGTCATAAACGGATAATCCGGCTTCTGCACACAGTAGTCAAACGCAAGGTCGAGTGCCTTGTAGCCGATGGCACCCAGACGGTATGCAAGCTGTGCCACATCCGCACAACAGGGGAAAACGCTGGTCGTCGTGACGATATTTTTCATAGCGATAGTCTCTCTTACGAAACAGTCTTCCCTGCGACCAGATCCACGCCCTCGCCAAGGAAATTCTCACAGATGACGTCCCCGCGTGTCACAGGTGCGGTCACGGTGACAGTCTTCAAGTATTCCATTGCTTCAAAGAGTTTCGCTTTCGGGATGCCGCCGCTCGTTTTGACGGGGAGACAGACGTCATCCTTTGCCCCCATCAGGCGGACGGTGGAGGTCAGTGTGCGGCGCGGGTCGGTAAGCTCATCGCGGATATACGCATCCCCGCGCTTGCAGGTGTTGCCGGAAACGGACAGAATTTCACCGCTCTCCGAAACCTCGGCTTCCAGATGACAGCCCATCGGGCATACGATACAGGTCTTTTTTACAAGTTTGCTCATTTGTGACGTTCCTCCTTTTCAGGCATCCGCAAGCGATACGGTGACGGTTTTGCCGGTTTTGATGGCATCAATTGCGCCGTCGGTCAAGCGGACGTTTTCCATCTGACCGGGTTCCAAAAACCGCTTCTTTGTTTTTGTGATTTCCCGTCCGTCAACGGAGAGCACCACATATTTATCGCGGTAAATGTTGTCAACACGGAAGAACAGCGCGGTCTCAGTGGAAAGCGCGCCGTCTGCGTGCAGCTTCTGCGGCATGACATAGCGGACACCGTTTTTGCCCTCGGTCGACAGGACTGTACCAGTCCGGATATTACCGCCGGGAACGGTTTCCCCAGTGACGAATTTTGCGGCAGCGGCACCGGCGCGGTATGCTTCTTTTGTTACAAAGTCGACAAGGTCATGGACGTGCAGGACATTGCCGCAGGCAAACACGCCGGGAATGGAGGTCTGCATGGTCTCGTCAACGACGGCGCCGCCGGTAATACGGTCAAGCGCAATGCCCGCTTCGCGCGACAGCTCGTTTTCGGGGAGAAGACCGACGGAGAGCAGGAGTGTGTCGCATTCGATGTATTCTTCCGTGCCCACAATGGGACGGCGGTCGTCGCCCACCTTTGCAACGGTGACACCCTCCACGCGCTCCCGACCGTGAATTTCGGTGACGGTGTGGGATAAGTACAGCGGAATATCAAAGTCGTCAAGACACTGTGCAATGTTGCGGGGCAGACCGCCGGAATACGGCATCAGCTCACACACGCGGAGCACCTTTGCGCCCTCCAGCGTCAGTCTGCGCGCCATGATGAGTCCGATGTCGCCGGAGCCGAGAATGACGACCTTTTTGCCCGGCAGATAGCCGTCAATGTTGACGTATCTCTGCGCCGTACCTGCGGAATAGATGCCCGCCGGACGGGTACCGGCGATGTTGAGAGCACCGCGCGTGCGTTCTCTGCATCCCATCGCAAGGATAATTGCACCCGCCTTGACCCGGCAGAAGCCCTCGGTCGGGGAGACGAACGCGACCTCACGGTCGGGGGATACCGACAGCACCATCGCATTGCACAGATAGCCGATGTTCCGTTCTTTTACAATGTCGATAAACCGTCCCGCGTATTCGGGGCCGGTCATTTCCTCGCCGAACATATGAAGTCCGAATCCCGCGTGGATGCACTGGTTCAGAATGCCGCCAAGCTCGCGGTCGCGTTCCAGGATCAGAATGTCGTCGGGCGCAATGCCTTGATTATTTGCTTCGATTGCCGCGGCAAGACCTGCGGGGCCGCCGCCGATGATGATGATCTTCTTTGCATCCATTACTTTTTACCCCCGTTCAGAATGACGGAATTTCCGCCGCATTTGGTGATCGTGTCCATCGGAACGCCAAGCTCCCGCGCCAGAATTTCCACGGTACGGGGCGAGCAGAAGCCGGAGCCGCACCGTCCCATGCCCGCACGGGTACGGCGTTTCACCATGTCAAGGTCGCGCGCGCCGAGCGGCCGGTGGATGGCATCGACGATCTCGCCCTCGGTGACGGTCTCACAGCGGCAGATGATCTTGCCGTACAGCGGATTCTGTTTGATGACCTCTGCGCGTTCTTCGTCGGACAGCTCGCGGAAGCGGATTTTCTTCGGGCGGCCGGGGGTGTAGGAAGATTTTTCAGTCAGAGAAAGTCCCATCTTTGCAAGCAGCTCCACCGCGTATTCACCGGTCGCGGGAGAGGATGCAAGACCGGGGGATTCGATGCCGGCAAGATGCAGAAGACCGGGAACGGTTTCCGAGATGCGGATGCAGAAGTCGCTCTTTGTGATGTCGCCGTCCGCATAAACGGGCGTCGGGCGGACACCGGAGAACTGCGTGATGACCGCGCGGGTGTTGACCGTGGGAACAAGATGCCGCGCACCGTTCTGTACTTCCATAAGACCGTCCGTCGTCGTGGCGGTGTCGTCCTTGTCGTCAATGGCTTTCGCGGTCGGACCGAGAATCAGATTTCCGTCCACCGTCGGGGAGACGAGAATGCCCTTGCCGTTTGCGCTGGGGCAGGAGAACAGCACATGGTTTGCCATCTTTCCCTCGGAACGGTCGAGCAGCATATATTCCCCGCGGCGCGGGATGACGTGCATCGGGAAGTCCGTTTCCCCGGCAAGCACGGCGATCTCATCGGAATGCACGCCGGCGGCGTTGACAAGGTAGTCGGCATACACGATCTCGTTTCCGTCTGTGACGGCAAATGTGCCGTTTTCTTTGGTAATATTTGTGACACGGAAATTCGTTTTGAATTGTACCCCGTTGATGACGGCATTCTCGCACGCCGCGATGCACAGCTCATACGGACATACGATGCCCGCCGTGGGTGCCCAGAGCGCGGCGACCGCATCGGGGGAGATGTTCGGCTCCATTGCCCGCAGCTCGTCCCCGCCGACAATACGCATATCCGGAACGCCGTTTTCGCATCCGCGCGCGTACAGCTGTTCAAGATGCGCAATTTCCGCATCGGAATACGCGCAGACAAGGCTTCCGCATTGTTTGTAGGGAACATCCAGTTCTTTCGTTTCGGCGGGCATCATGGCACAGCCTTTTACGTTCAGCGCCGCTTTCAGCGTACCGCATTCCGCATCAAAGCCCGCATGGACAATGGCGGAATTTGCTTTGGTCGCGCCCATCGCAACATCCCCCGCCGCTTCCAGTACGCAGACAGAGACGTTGTACTTCGCCAGCTTCCGTGCCGTCATCGCACCGGTGATCCCGGCGCCGATGATACATACATCATACTTCATAGTCATTTCTCCTTTTTTATGAAAAAAAGCCGCAGCGGAACATGGGGGTGGTGATTCTCCCCCGCATACCGCGACGACTCCAAAAACTCCATGCGTCTTTTTTCTTTGATTATATTATAGCATTTCCCGGGGGAGATGTCAAGAGATGCGGGAAAATTTTACGGGGTAAAATTTCGGTGGGGGATAGATGGTTTTTACTTTGCGGTATGGAGATTACGCCCTTAAGTTTCCCCACCCCTCCCCGACAATTCCGTGAAATATATGAATTTTTATCGAAAACCCTTGCAAATACCCATAAAATCGGGTATAATATAAAGGTATAGATTTTCAAAACACCACAGAAAAAATAAAAGGAAATAAAATCCATGCCGAACATTGATCTGCTTGCCATGCACAAGCTGTTTCTGGAAAACCATATCAAAAAGGGCGGCGTTGTCGCCGATTTCACGATGGGGAACGGGCACGATACCGCGTGGCTCGCCAATGCCGTCGGGGAGGAGGGGCACGTTTACGCTTTTGACATTCAGGAGCAGGCGGTGGAAAACACCCGTGCGCGCCTGACGGAGGCGGGACTCATCGACCGCTGTACCCTCATCTGCGATTCCCATGCAAATGCGCTTTCCTATATCCACGAGCCCATCTGCGCCGGGGTCTTCAATCTCGGTTATCTGCCGGGCGGAGACCACACAAAAACCACCCTGCACGAATCCACGAAGATCGCTGTGGAAGCGGCAATTTCGCTTGTCGACCGCGACGGCATCATTTTAGTCGCCGTTTATCCGGGTCACGCCGAGGGCACGGTGGAGGGCGAGATGCTTGACGAAATGCTTGCAGGACTCGACCACTACCGCTTCTCCGTTTCCCGTCTGCGCATCATCAATTCCCCGACCTGCCCCTTTTTCTTTGCAATCGAACGACACTGACCGAGAAAGGATGATCATTTCAACACCATGACAAACCAAGTTCGTTTTTCCCGCCGTATCACGTCCGCTTTCCTTGCGGCTCTGCTTCTCATAACGGCAATCCTGCCGCTGACCGTTTCTGCCGATGTGGAACCGGACACCGCCACCGTGGACTTTTCCCTTGAACCGACCGTTATCACCGCGGACGATTATTCCTCCTGTGTCACAGGCTTCAGCCTGAATGTAAACAATCCCGACAATCTGGCACTGAACCTTTCCTGCGCCATTTTCGCCGTTGGGGACATGACGGGTGCCGTTGTGTCCGATGCGCTTGCGACCGAGTCATGGATCACCGTCTCGAAGACGGAATCCGCAGGGGAGGATGCGGCAGACAGTCGTCCCGACTGGGTCGTTGACTTCCACAAGCCCGCCGATGTTGCGGATGCGGATGCCGCATATCTTGATGTCCCCGTGTATCTGCGCCCGGTGACGGTCGCGGAGAGCACCATTTACGTCCTTGACCCCGGATTTGCGTTCGTATTCCGCGTGACCGGCGGAGAGACGGCGGCTGACGGCACCTATCCGCTTGACTACACGCTGGAATACCGCTGTGACAGTTCTGTTGTCACCTACGATCTCGAACGCCCGCAGAAGCTCATCGTCACGCTTGACCCCGGTTACATCAATCCCGATGACGACGATGCGGCGACCGCCGGAAATAAGAACGGTTCGCTTTCCACCTATTTCTACCTGCCCGAGAGCATCCGCACGATTCTCTCTGCGCTCAACGAAGACCGCGATGCGTTCCTGTCGGCGGCTTCTTCCTACGGAAACAAGGTCACCGATGCCGCAGTCTACGTCCAGTACGATTTCACGACGCTGGAAACGCCGTCTTCCTACGACCCGACTCTCGAAACGGACGGAACGGCACTCTGGTATGGCGATCATCTTTACAAGATCGAACCGACGTCCTCAACCATCCTCTGCGCGGCACAGTATCCGTTCACGCATGAATCTTTCCGCACGAGTTTCCCCGATAACACGTTTACCCTGACCGAATGTGAAGTCAAGACCGTTGACGGCGAACCCATTGCGGACGGCGCAGAACCGACGGTGGAGCAGTATTACACCATCGACACGGAAACGGTCACGCTTGCGACCCGCGTGCGCTTCGTTCTGGAACTGACATATGAGGACGGCTCCGTGCGTTACAGCACGTCCGGCTTTACCGACCCGATTTCCTGCGGGGCATCCAACTCCCTTGCCGCAGAGCCGTCGGAGATCACCGCGCCCGTGCTGTCCGATGCAGCGTTTGTGACCGATGAAAACGGCGTAACCACCCTTTCGTTCCATGTGGAATCCAACGATACCGTGCGCGAAACGGCGGTCTGGCTGATGGCAAACGGCAGACCGGAGGTCGGTTATGAGATCAGCATTGCCGTCAACGGCAGTGAATTTGAACCGATCACCCCGGAAATGACGGGCGACACCGACGTTCTGCGCGACGGCGACTGGTCATTTGACGTCACGGACGAGGTCGCAAACGGTTATGCCTACATCCGCATTCAGATGCGCTATACCGCGTCCCTTGCCGACGGTACGACCCTACAGTCCGCCTCTTCCGCCCCGCTTGCGTTCGACATCAAGCCGGAGGAAACCGTCTCCGCACCCGAATCCGTCAACACGCTCCCGCTTTACACGGAAACGACCGGGGGTGAGGGCGAGCTGAAATACGTCTGCCCCATCTGCGGCATCTGTCCGGCACCTTACGGCGTGTGTCTGTTCCTCTGGATCGGCGCGGCACTGCTGCTCGTTCTGCTGGTGGTGCTGATCATTGCGCTGATTCCCAAAAAGAAAGAATGCCCGCGCTGCAAAGAACCGTGCCGCCCCGGCGACAAGTCCTGCCCCGTCTGCGGCTACCGCTTCGTCGGCTCGATGCCGGAAATCGAGGATACCACGGGCGACCTGAATGCCATCGCGCAGGCAAACGAACCGAGCGACGAGGATTTCTTCGCCGCCATGACGGCAAAAGAAGGAACGTCCTCCGATAAGTCTTCCGCCGCACCCGTCTCCGCACCCGCGCAGAAGCCCCAAGCGGCATCCGTTTCCGCACCGGAACAGAAGACCGCAACAGCGACAGCGCAGGCGCACACACCGCTCACACAGGCAGACCCCGCATTCCTTGCGGAGCTGAAACGTAAAATGGCCGCCGTCAAAGCCGGTCAACCGCAGTCCTTCACCCCCGCGGAGATCGCCTACATCAAAGCACTGAAAGAAAAGAAAGCCGCATCGCAGACATCTTCTGCGGTGCAGACAGCCGCACCCGCGCAGATTATTGCGCCTGCACAGACCGATTCCCCCGTACGGAAACCCGCTTCCGCGCCCGTCTCCGATGATACCGCAACCAGAGAAATGCCGGTTCAGAAGCCGAAAGCCCCCCGTGCAGAAACTGCACCGACAGCATCTTCCGGCGAATCCCGCGAAGAACAGATCGCCCGTCTGCGTGCCCTGCGCGCAAAACAGCTGGCAGAGGAAACCGCGCCCGCATCTGCGGCAAAGGAATCCACCGCGCCGACTGCGCCCACTGCTCCCGTTACACCGAAGCGTGTCGAAAAGCCTGCGGTGCAGAAGCCTGTGAAGCAGATCAAGTGCCCAGCCTGTGCCGTTCCGAATCCCGAAACAAACGAACGCTGTTACATCTGTGGCGGTCCCCTGCCCCGCGGATAAGATGCAGACCTCACCGTTTCCGTATTCCGATACCAACAAGCGCTACCACACCTACGACTATTATCTGAAACACAGATACGGCACCAAGTGCGCGCGCATCCCCATTGATGCGGGATTCTCGTGCCCGAACCGCCTTGGCTGTTCGGTGTCGAACCGCGGAACCGATTCGGGGTTGGATCGCCTTGATGGTTCGGGGTGCATTTACTGCTCCGCCCGCGGCTCGGGGGACTTCTGCGCCGATGCGCTTCTGCCGCCCGCAGAACAGTTTGCGCGCGGATATGAGACCCTGTGCAAAAAATGGGGCAAACGTCTCCCCGCGATCCCGTATTTTCAGGCATTTTCCAACACCTATGCGCCGCTTGACACACTGAAACGGCTCTATAATGAAGCGCTTTCCTATCGGGATGCCGACGGCAATCCCGTCCCGATTCCCGCCATCTCCATTGCGACCCGTCCCGACTGCCTGCCGGACGACGTGGTCTCGTATCTTGCCGATCTGAACACCCGCACAGACGTAACGGTGGAGCTGGGTCTGCAGTCCGCAAAGGACGAAACGCTCACCCGCATCCGCCGCGGTCACAGTTTCGCCGCCTTTCTTGACGGCTACACCCGCCTGAAAAACGCCGGCATCGCCGTTTGTGTCCACATCATCAACGGTCTGCCGGGCGAAAACGTGGACGATATGCTGTTCACCGCAAAAACCCTTGCCGCCCTGAAACCGGATTTCCTGAAAATCCATATGCTCCATGTTTTAAAAAACACCCCGCTTGCCGGGATGTGGGAAGCGGGCGAAGTCCCGCTTCTGTCCCTTTCGGAATACGCGGACATTGTCATCCGCCAGTTGTCCATTCTCCCACCCGAAACCGTCATCTGCCGCCTGACCGGCGACGGCGCGGGCGGGGAGCTGCTTGCTCCTCTCTGGACGAAGAACAAGCGCGCGGTGATCGCCGCCATTGACCGCGGGTTCTGTGCGGCTGATGGGTGGCAGGGGAAACTTTATTAAAAGATTGTTTCCCATGCGGAATGGGAAGAAAGTGCGCCAAAACCATGGAAGGAACGCGCGCCGTCCCCCCGCGCAGGAGTCCCCTCACAAATGCGTGTTTTTCGGCAAGTTTTGCAGGATTTTAATGGTAAAAAATCGGGTTTTATGGTATACTTGATACGAGAAAATCAGTATGTCCATGAAAGAAAAAGAAACGATAAGGAAAGGGAATCCAACCATGAAACAGAACAGAAAACGGATGTGCATGACACTGCTTTTGCTGACCGCAGGAGTCCTTGCGGCCTGCGGCGGCGGCGAGGAGACCACTGCCGTCACAACGGACGTAGAGACAACGGGGACGAAGACGGCGGCAGAAACCGAGGTGCTTTTTGACGACGGAATGCCGGAGCGCGATATGGAGGGGTACACACTGACCTTCCTCAATTATACGGACAGCGCGCTCGGCTGGGCGCTCAAGGACATCAACCGGGCGGAGGAGACTGGCGATCAGGTCAACGATGCCATTTTCGCACGCAACCGCCGTATTGAGGAGCGTTACAACGCGGTCATCACGGAGCTTTACAGCGATACTGTCATCGACACGTTCCGCAACCAGGTCATGGCGGGCGCGACCGATTTCACGCTTGCGCAGATTTATGATGTCATGGCCAACAGCCTGCATATTGCGGGAACGCTTCTGACATGGGACAATCTGCCGATGATCAATCTGGAAGCGGAATGGTGGAACCAGGATGCGAACGCATCATTCCAGGTCAACGGCGCACAGTTTGCCGCGGTCGGCGACTTCAATCTTTCCGAGTATTCCAAGAGCTACCTCTATTTCTTCAACAAGGATCTCTACAAATCGCTCGGCTATGACGACGACCTCTATCAGCTCGTCCGCGACGGCAAATGGACCAAGGACAAGATGCTGGAGATTGCAAAGGATGCCGCAAAGGACTTGAACGGTGACGGCAAGATGGATTTGAATGACCAGTATGGTTTAGCAGAAACTGCAAAAATCCACTTCCAGCTGCTCATCACGGGCGCGGGCTACAAATATATCGACGTCGACAGGGACGGCAATCCCTATTTCACCGTTTCCGGAAACGAATCCCTCATTTCCTATATGCAGGAGCTGGTGGACGACCATACCGATACCTCGTGGTACTATATGAGCGAAAAGCCGAACGGCGCCTGTCCCAACGAAGCATTCCAGCCGGGCAACACGCTGTTCATCTCCTCCACGATGTGGGACACCGAATATTACCGCGATTACGATTTCGACATCGGTATGCTTCCCGCACCGAAAGCGGATGAAGCGCAGGAGAAGTATTACACCATCACCGTCGGCGGTCTCGTCACGGTTCTGCCAAAGACCCTCTCTGATGCGGAAAACGTGGGCATTCTGCTCGAATCGCTGGCGGCAGATTCCCGTTACACCTGCCTGCCCGTTTACAAGGAGGTCACGCTTCAGTCCAAGTACGCGCGTGACGAAGGCTCTGCCGATATGATCGACATCATTTTCGACACACAGACCTACGACCTCGGTGTCACGACATGGGGCGATGTGCGCACGCAGTTCTCCGAGAGCATTTTCCAGAAGCTGAGCACCGACATCGTTTCCAAGGTCACAAAGATGGAAAAGACCATCACAAAGGAAATCCAGAAAACCATCGATGCATTGGATGAGGAATAAGATGTATTTTTCAATTTACGCAGGCAGCAAATCTCCGCTCGAAGACCGCTTCCGCGCCATCCGCGCCGTCGGATACGACCGGGTCTGCCTGAATTTTGATGAACGGAAGCTGGATGAGGAGACCTCGTGGGAAAACCAGGTTCGCCTGGCGGACAGATACGGACTTCCGATCGAAAACGTCCACCTGTCCGGCGCCGGCATGACCGCAGTCTGGAGCGACACGCAGGCGGGAGACGACGTCACACAACGTCTCATCGACGAGCTTCGCCGTATGGGAGAGCTCGGCATCCGAACCGGCATCGCCCATGTGACCTGGGGACACAAACAGCCCGACACCCGTTTCGACCTCGGTCTTGCGCGGTATCTCCGTGCGGCAGAGGCGGCGGAACGGTACAACGTGTATCTGGCACTGGAAAATTCGGTTTACCCCGAATACGTCCACTATCTTCTGGAACACGTCGACAGCACGCACGTCGGCTTCTGTTATGACTCCGGTCACGAAAACGCCTTTGCACCGGGAGAAAATTATCTTGCGCGCTGGGGACACCGGCTCCTTGCCATGCACCTGCACGACAACGATGGCAAAAATGACCTCCATTCCCTGCCCTTTACCGGCACGGTCAACTGGGCGCGTATCATGGGACAGCTGAAAAACACCGCGCTGTTCGCACGCGACGGCGTTCTGACCCTGGAATGCGGCATTGCCGGGGACGGAACGGCGATGGAAGCGAATTTCGCCGCGGCGCTGGAAGCGGGAAAACGGCTGGCGGCGTATGCGGAGACGTGCGGGGGCGTGTGAGTACCCCGCAAATCCCATAAATCAAGGCATTCCACAAAGGGAAACGCTCCCGTGGAATGCCTTTTTCTTTATTTGCAACATCAGAACGGCGTTTCTCTCTCCCCGCGCAGAAACGAAAGCACCGCTTCGCATTCATCCGCGTCCGCGATCACTGCCGGCTGCCACAGCTCGCCGTAGCAGTAGCAGGGGGTCACATCTCCCGTGACACCGGAGATCACGCCGTCGGTGATGTCCAGGGTCAGCGTGTAGACCATCGTGCGGTTCTCGCAGGTGTGACTGCCGCCAAACAGGAAATTTCCGAGCGAATACACAATATCGACACCGTTGTAATGCTCGATGGGTTGGAGCACATGGGGATGGTTGCCGAGCACAAGGTCTGCGCCCGCATCGACCATCGCGCGGGAAGCACGGACGCGCCATTCGTCCGCGGTATGCACCCGTTCTGTGCCGCCGTGGTAGTAGACGATCTGGAAATCGCTCGTTTCCGCCGCCTCGGCAAGCCAGTCGAGAATGGGGGTCAGATAATATTCCGAGTACATCGAAATGCAGAGCAGTGCCACCCGCACCCCGGATTTTTCCAGTATGACCGACGTCCCCTCCGTGACCGCCGTCACCCCTGCTGCTTCCAGTGCCAAAACCGTATCGTCCCGCCCGGCGATGCCGTAGTCCAGCGCATGGTTGTTGGCAAGCGATGCGATCTCAATGCCGCCGGAAGCGAAGATCTCCGCGTTTTCCGTGCCGGAGTAGTACCAGTAGCCGGTTTCCTCGTCTTTTTCGGTTTTTGTGGGATTTTCCTCATCCGTGAAGACGTTTTCGCAATTTGCGACCGTCCAGTCGTCGGCGGAAAACAGGGGGAGCATCTTTTCAAAATAGTATTCCGCCGGGGTGTCGTAGGCGAAGAGGTTGAACGACCAGAAGCCGTCGTCGCCGTTCTCCGCCGCAAGCATGACGTCTCCGATGAAATTCACGGTGATCGTGTCGCGCACCGGCGGCGCATCATCTATGGAGACGGGCATCTCCGGCACACCTGCACGGTCAGGGGACAGCACAACGGCGGGGAGAGCGGCGGACTGCATCTCCCGGGGGATCTCCGAGGAAAATACCGACGTGTTTCCGTCACAGGCGCAGAGAAGCAATGTGCAGGCAATGCCCGCCGCGAGCCGGCGCAGAACGGGGGATTTTATTTTTATCATGTGGGTTCCTTTCCCGCTGAATGGTGCGTGGTTGTTTTATATGCTCTCTGCATCTCCCGCCACAGAACGTCCCAGAATCCATACGACGCATCTGCGGGGTCGTTGACATCCGTGCCGAGGACGAGAAACGTGTTTTCGTCTGTGACCGCCGGGGTCAGGATGTCGAGATCCATCGAAATTCCGCCAACCGAAAAGACGAGCACCTCGTCTCCGCCGCCGAATGTTCCGCGCATACAGGAGAACAGCCATTCATCCCCGGTATCCGGGTTCTGCGGGCGCATCATGCGGCTCTCGGGGGTAAGGATGCCGAAGGCGTTTTCCGGGATGCGGAACACGTTCCACCCAAGGCGGACATCCTCATCCGACAGCTCTGCCGCCGGTGCGGGGCCGACATACGGCATCGCATACGCATCGGTCTCCACACTCCCGCGATAAAAATCCTCCCGGAACAGATACCGGTAAACCATTCCCCGCAGGCGCATCGTCACGGGACGGCTTTCACAGGGCTGTGGAAAATCGGACACGCCTGCAGTCAGAACATCCGCTGTCAGCGGATTGCCGTCCTCCGCATCCGACAGCGCAAGAATTGCACCGACCTCCTGCCACACCTCCCCCGCGTAGGTGATCTCATAACCATGATAGGTGACGTCCACCTCTTTCACAAGCGGAATGTTGTACAGTCCGAGCAGAACCAGAACCGCGGCAGCCGCGGGGATCAGGACACGGCGGCGCACCTTTCCCCACCACAGTTCCTGTTCATAACGCGCTTCCCACGCCCGGATATAGCGGCGGTAAGCCTCGCTGTAATCCGGCTCCTCGTCCCAGACACGCACGTCCTTCGCGGGTTGTGGGTCTGTTTTTTCTTCGCCCGAAATTTTCGGTGTCGAAATCTTCGGTGTCGGAGTTTCCGGTACGGCTGTTGCCGCCGGTGCAGATTCCGTGTCGGAAACCGCAGAAAGCATCGGGGTTTCCTCTTTTGCCGGGGCGGCAAGACCCGTCAGTGCCCCCGCCAGTGCATCGGCAGAAACGAGTGCTTCCTGTGTCACGCTGTCTGCGCGGGACAGAAGCGTTTCCAGCTCCGCGCATTTTTCGTTGAGTCCCGCACGGTATTCCGCAAAGATGGCGGGAATGTCCCCAGGGGCGTTCTGCATCGCGGCGATCTGTTCGATGGAAAAGAACGACTGCCGCAGACCCGCGATTGTTTTCAGCTGTTTCACGGTCGCCTCATCGTAGTCGCGGAAATTTCTGCCATTTTTCTCGGTTATGGTCGGGGTGATGAGACCTTTTTCCTCATACAGGCGGATGGCTTTTTCGGTGAGACCGCAAATAGCGGCGGCTTCTTTGATCTGCATGGATTTACGCTCCTTTCTCTGTCCGCTGTATGATCTCGGTTTTGCCCGTTTTCCATATCCGTTCCCAGAACATTTGGGAGGCTCCGACAGCGGTCAGGGATGCATCGGTTGTAAACAGAAGGACTTTCATCCCGGCGGAATGATAGTCGATCATTCCCCGCTCCGTGTATTCTACCTTTTCCGACAGAAGAAACGCCCCTCCGCCGCCGATGCGGTTTTCAAACAGGGTCAGATACCGGATCCCGTAGGCAAAATCGTCCCGGACGTGTATTACACCGCCCGATGATGTGATCCGGCCTGCACTGACAGCGGCGATCCCCTCGTGCTTCCGGATGGGAAAACGCACGCGCTGACGGGTGATGTCGTCATATCCGGTACCCGTATAGATCGGTGTCTGCCGCTGGGAATATCCCGTGATATCCACATACCCTGTGAAAACATCTTCTTTGAACAGATAGTAAAGCGACCATCCGTGCAGTGTCACCGTGCGTTCGGTACAGACCGCGGGCATCGGCATCGTTCCCACGTCGAATACAGCAACGTCCGCCGAATCGGAAAACGATTCCCGCGCCGCCCGTACCGCCGTGTACGCATCCTCGCCGTAAAGCATCTCGTACCCGGTCACTGTTTCGTTGACGTATACGGGAAGCGGCACGCAGTACAGTGCCCAGAATAGTGCAAGCACGGTCAGAATCCCCAGTGTGACCCGTTTCCGGTTCCGTTTCAGGATCATGCAAAGCTCGTCAAACACAAGGTACGCGCCGTATGACCGCCCCCAGTGCGCAAGATATTTTTCGCACCGCACATATGCCGCCGCGCGCTCGTCCCGCGACATCTCCTCGTCCCACACGCGGAAGTGAAAGGACGGCACGGTTTCCGCACCGCTCCCGCCGTCTTCCCCCGTCTCCGCCGCCGTCATGTATACCGACACGCTCTCCGCCGACAGAAACGCAGTTTCGTCTGCATTTTCCGCCCGCCGCAGAAGCGGGGACAGTTCTGCATAATTGCTTTGCAGCTCCGCCTTGTACGCGGCAAAAATTTCCGGAATGCGGTCGGGGGCGTTCTGCATTTCGGCAATCTGTTCAAGCGAAAAGAACGCGCGCCGCAGGGCAGCGACGGTTTTTAAGGCCGCAACGGTGT
>JAFUPC010000028.1 GCA_017481495.1 Clostridia bacterium | reverse complement strand
GAGGATATGTCCCGTGCGGCGGAGAACGGCGTGTCCGTGCCGATGCAGGATCGTCTGCGCCTGACCGATGCGAGACTGTCTGCCATTGCCGATGCACTCGGAAAGCTTGCTGCGCTCGGCGACCCCATCGGTGCGGGAGAGGTCTTCACCCGTCCGAACGGTCTGGTGATAAAAAAGGTGCAGGTTCCGCTCGGAACGGTCGGCATGATCTACGAAGCGCGGCCGAACGTCACGGCAGATGCGGCGGGACTGTGCATCAAGTCCGGAAACGCGGCAGTTCTGCGCGGCGGAAAAGAAGCCATCCACACCAACATCGCAATGGTCGCCGCCCTGCGCCGGGGACTGGAAAACGCGGGTCTGCCCGCCGACTGCGTGTGCCTGATCACGGAAACGTCCCGCGAGAGCGCATCCGCGCTGATGACGATGCGGGGAAATATTGACGTCCTGATTCCGCGCGGCGGAAAAGGTCTCATCCGCTCTGTCACCGAAAACGCCACGGTTCCCGTCATCGAAACGGGCGCAGGGAACTGCCATCTGTACGTCGATGCGGGCGCGGATCTCGATATGGGACTCACGCTTACCATGAACGCAAAGACCCAGCGGCCGTCCGTGTGCAATGCCATCGAGACCCTGCTCGTCCACAAGGAAGAAGCCAATGCGTTCCTGCCGATGCTGAAAGATGCGTTGGAACATTTCCACACCCCTGTGGAACTGCGCGGCTGTGAACGCACCTGCGCGATTTTACCCGGCATCACGCCCGCCGCGGAGGAGGATTGGGAGACCGAGTACGACGACTACATTCTCGCCGTGAAGATCGTGGATTCGATGGAGGAAGCGATTTTGCACATCAACCGCTACAACACAAAGCACTCCGAGACGATCGTCACGCGCGACCTTGCCCGTGCGGCACAGTTTCAGCAGACGGTCGATGCGGCTTGCGTATACGTCAACGCATCCACGCGCTTCACCGACGGGGAAGAATTCGGCTTCGGTGCGGAGATCGGCATCTCTACGCAGAAACTCCACGCCCGCGGCCCGATGGGACTGTCCGCACTGACGACCGTGAAATATCTCATCAACGGCAGCGGTCAGACAAGAACATAAAAAAAGCCAAAAAAACACCCGCCTGTACGTGATGCAGGCGGGTAAATTGCTTATTTGACGAAAACTTCCGGTGTATATATTTCCGGTGGGGAAATTATTTCTTCTTTGTGAGAACGACACCTGCGGAAACTGCCATCAGACCGAGTGCGGCAACGATGCCCGCATCTGCGGTGACAGGTGTTTCAACGGCGGAACTGTCCACGACTTCCCCTGCTTCGTCAGCGGGTGCTTCGGGTGTTTCCACGACAACTTCTTCTGCGCTCAGCGTGAAGACGTAGGGCGTCGGATCCTGTGCGCCGGAGCAGTAGATGGTGGAAGCCTCCGCATCCTGAATGTCGTTGACCTGGATGCAGAACTGGATGGTGCTGTTGGCCTTGAAAGATTCCAGCGGCTTGAATGCAACTTCGATTGCGTAGCCGTCGCTGGTGGGCTTGGTCACATACTGGCTGTTTTCGATGTCGAACATAACAGCAAGGTCGTAGGAACCGTCGGTCTTGCCGGCTTCTGCGGAAGCGAACATCGTGTAGCCGTAAGCGTCGTTGTGGACCTTGAAGACGGAATCGTCAACGATGAACCAGGTCTCGACGGCGTCGTTCTGCCATGCGCCAGTACCCATTTCGTTGATGTAATCCTGACCGTGGGAAACGGTGTCGGCATCTTCTACATAAACATACATGTAGAGATATTCTTCATCCCAAAGGAACTGTGCGGCAGCGGTGTGGTCGTACTCGCCGCCCCATGTGTCATAAACGACACCGATGTCGGACTCTTCCAGCTGGAACATTGCGGACTGACGGTAGATCTCGTCCAGTTCACCGTCAATGACAGGCGTACCCTTCTTGATGGCGTCAGCGGTGACGTTGGCAGCGGATGCCGGAAGCGCAGTCAACATGGAAGCTGCCATTAAGAGGGCGGTCAGGGCAAGGGTCTTTTTCATGATAGATTCTCCTTTTCATGGTATGAAATTTCATGGTATGAAATAGTATATGATGATTGGAATGCAGGCATGATTCCGTTCTATCCGTGAAAAACAGATGTCTTCGATAACCGGGGTTCTCTTGTTAGAATGATTATATCATATTTTATGTGGAATGTCAAGAGTTTTTGTGGAAATTGAAAAGAAATTTTTGTGGGGCGGACTGGAGTAGAGGATGGGGTCAATAGATATACCCCTCTTTGTAAGAGCAATGCTGTCAATTTAAGAAAAACAGCATTCATTATGTCTGTAGGGGCGCCCATATGGTTTCGCTTTGCGAAACCTTGCGTTCGTTGCCATACGATATGCAGTCGATACTGTTTTGAAAACTATATAACAATGTTATTTTTCATAATGTTTCGACATCTTACCGATATGTTACGGATGCCCAATGGGCGCCCCTACAGAGATAGAGAATGCGTGTTATCACGCTTAAAATTGACAGTATTGTTTGTCAGGGCGTCTTTATATTATTGTACGACCGTGATCTCCACCGCACAGGGAGCCGATTCCCCGAGATACTCATTATAAGTATAGGTAAAGCTGTCCGTACCGGTATACCCCTTTTCGGGATAATACACCAGCGTGCCGTCCGAGGCAACGGACACACTGCCGTGTGCGGGTGCGGTCAGAAGCGTGTAGAGGGAATACGTGCCCTCCGTGTTCAGCGTTGCCGTCAGGGGGGTGTCGGCGGTGACCGTCAGCGCAAGCGGTTCGCGCGTTTGGGGTGTGACCTCCAGCGTGCCTTTGGCGAATCGGTAGGTCGCATCGTACTGGAAGCGGTGCAGGGGGGTGTCGCTGTAAGCGAGCAGAGAGATGTTTTCTTCGTTGTCGTAGTAGATGTGAATGGAATCCATGTAGCCGGTGACGGCGCCGTAGTAGAGATACAGCATATAGTTGCGCAGATAGAGCGGGTCACTGAACGCCTGGAAGTTGTGTTCCATTTCGACTGCCATGTTCATCCGCTTCGTGCGGGACGCGGTGACACGGAGACGGTATTCCGGCTGTTCCAGGTCAAACATATAGTTGGGCTGCATACTGGTGACGTCCACGCCCATTTCGCCGCCGAGATAGTAGCGGTTCGCGGTGTAGTAGGGGATCCACAGATAGTTGGTTCCGGCCGCTTTCACGCAGTCGCCGACCTCGGTGATGATATGGGAGTCATCCACTTCCCATCCCACATCTTCGTTGACCCAGCAGAAGCCGTCAAGCTCAATGTGTTCATAATTCCGTGCGGCAAATTCCGTCATGACTTTGTCAAGATACCAGTTCACGATCTTCTGACGGTCCGCCGATACGGCACAGGATTCCGAAATGCCGTCGCCGTCCACGTCTCCGAAGTCCGTGCAGGATTCCATCAGGCGCAGAATCGAGAAGTAGACATAGACTTTATAATCGGAAAGTCCAAGCTCCGCTTTCAGTTCTCCGACGACCTCGTTCAGGTGGTCAAGACCGTTTTTGCCGTTGAAGGTGGAGTCAAACATATACTCCCAGTCGGAGAGAACGCTTGCCTGGTGGCCGTGTGCGCCGGAGGGTAGAACACTCGGCGGGAAGTACATAAAGCCGTCCATCATCGTGTCAACGGCGTTGCCGTCCTCGTCGAGATACGCCGCAAAGCCGCGCAACATATTGTCACTGCCTTTGCTGCCGTCCCAGAGAAGCGCGATCTCCGTTGCACGGACGGACGTGTTTTCCGTGTTGGCGTGCTGAGCGCGTTCGGGATTCGTGTAGTAAATGGTCGTGCGGAAGTCACTGTCCGCAAGACGTGCGGTGTCATCCGTGACCTGCTTGGTACCGGTGGCAGACAGCTCATCAATGAACAGCGCCGCGCTTTCCACACGGAAGCGGACGAACCGTGCCGCGTAAGCCTGTTCCAGCGGGAAATCAAAGGTCAGGCGTTTGGCATCCGCAGAAAAGCTTTCGTCATCGGAGCGGGTGTAGTCGCCGACACGGTACCAGGTCTCGCCGTCCTCGGAGAGGAAGACTGCCATGAAGCGCGGACGGGTGATGCCCCAGTCGGTCTGTTCCAGAAGACTGACGGTCAGATTTTCAATGGAGGACAGATGCCCGATGTCGTAGAAGAAGTCGATGGCACTGCCGCCGGCGGAATAGAACCAGCTTTTGTCGTAGCAGTATAGATCGGAAGCCTTTTTGCCGTCGGTCAGGACGGGAGAATTCCATGCCGTCTGACGGGTGTCCGCATCCGCGCCGGAAGCGGCGACATACTTGGTCGATGCCACCTGCTGGGTCAGACCGCGCAGAAGATTCTGCGTTTCGGTGTAATCGGCATCCGAGGAATCCCACAGAACCGTTTCCGTCACAACGGGGAAATTGAGTTCTGGATACAGCTCCTCTGCCTGTTCTTCCGCGTATCCGCCCATGACCTCGATCTCCTCGATCCAGCAGAAGTTGTCTGCATTGCCGTCGCCGCCCACGATTGCAAAACGCAGGTACTGCGCGCGGATGTATTCGGGCAGGATCAGCGTGTAGGCGTGATTATCGGTCACAGCCGGGGCATAAATACGGCCGAGCAGGGTGTAATCTGTGCCGTTATCGGAGCCGTAGACGTCGATTCCGGCAGGGAATGCGAGATGCAGACCGGCGGACAGCGTGTGAACGCGGAACGCATACAGATTTTCCTGTACGGAACCGAGATCCACCGTGACCGCGGGCGTGCCGTTCATACGGATACCGACCCAGACACTGTCGCCGAACAGCCGTCCGGTACGCGCGCCGTCCGTTAAATACGTATCATTCTGCGGCGCACGGTCGTCAAAGGTGCAGTTTTCATAAGTATAGGTACAGCCGGAAGCGAGATTGCGATTATCTGCCGGGGTGGCGGCGACACCTGTGGAGAGTGCTTTCCACGCATCGGTGTCCACTGTTTCGCTGTTGTAAAGTGCTGTGCCTGCGCTGACGGATTCCGGTTCCTCCACGTCCGCGTAAACTTCCAGTTCATCGACAAAGAAGAACGCTGCGCCGGACGAACGGCTGACGGACATCCGGATGTAGCGGTAATCGACAGTCTCCTGGAGAACCAGGCGCGCTTCGCTGACGGCGTTGTCGCCGATGTGCGGAAATGCCGCCGTTCCGAGGGAATCCCAGTCCTCGCCGTCATCCGAGCCGTAGAATTTCACATTGGATGCGACCTTGACGCCGTCCATATCCATATCCAGCGTGCGTGCCGCGAGCGCGGAGATGCGTTTTCCGTCCTCGCCGAGATCAAGGTCAAAGTCCACTTCCGCCGTGTAGCCGACCATTCGGACATCGGTGTAGTGAACGCCGGTGTCAGGGGTCTTCTGTCCGTCCGTCAGCTGCTGGGCAAACAGGTCGGGATACCGTTCCTCCGGCTGGGCGGAGGTGGTGTAGGGTTTGCCGATGCTGATGAGGGTCTGCCGGGGTTTCGCCAAGACAACGGTTCCAGGTGTCGTATCGAAACCGGATTCCGCTGTACCGATCTCTTCCGTCTGTGCGGAGGTGTTGCACGCGGTCAGACCGCAGACCAGCATAAGCGTTCCCGCCACGAACAGTCGGGAAAGCCATTTTCTGAGTTTCATTGCCGCAATCAATTCCTTTCCATTGGCATAAGAGTGTGAAAATCGTCTGTTCTATTTATCTGCTCACATCACAAAGTAAAAAAGAACAGGAATATTATACAGGAAAATCCGTGGGTTGTCAAGGGGTATTGATAAAAAAACGACGGAGTCCGCAGGATTTTCCGGTTTTTCCGGCTCTGCGGGGTTCCGACGTTTGGGGGATGGGGATGCGGTTTTAAGGATTGAAGCATATGAGAAAAACGTGCATCAACCCTTAAACTGCCCACATTCCCAGCCTTACGGGTCGTTTACTTGCTTGACTGTCCCCGCACCGTTCATCGTTTTGTTCACGGTCGGGTTTCCGCGGTAGGTGATGCTTCCAAGTCCGTTGATCTCCGCTTGGAGGACATCTGTGACGGACAACTCCGCTGCACCCGCGCCGTTGACGGTGATGTCCGCCGACGAGACGGTCAGATGCTCCGCATCCACATCCCCTGCGCCGTTGATGACCCCGGAGAGGGAATCCGCAGCTCCGGCAAGGGAAATGTCCGCCGCGCCGTCAAGGGAAAAGCGCACCTCCCCGGCAGATACGTTGACAAGGTCAAAATCCGCGCCGCCGACAAAGGTCAGCGACAACGCATCTATGGGGTGTCCGCCTGCATCTGCGTGCAGTTCCAGTCCCCCGGTCAGGGAATAGGACGCAACGTCCGCGATCACGGTGATGCGGAACGTGTCGGTTGCGAACTGGTACTTGTTTTCCGTTCCGATGCGCAGAGTGCCGTCCTCATATTCGGCGTAAAAGCCGTATTTTTCAAGATCAGCCGGATAGGAGATCACAGCGGACGGCGTTTCCCCGTCTTCGGGCGCACGGACGGTGATGGGATTGTCGCCGCCGTCGTCAAAGCGCATATTGACAGAAAGCGACAGCGTTTCCCCCGCGGTAAGCGGCACCTCTACCGTGCGGTTTTCTTCCTTTAATATAACGCGCTGAACTTCATCCGGCAGAAAGCTGACGGTGCAGGCGGTCAAAAGGCAGGAAATACACAGAAAACAGCACAGAAGAATGCCCGTGACAAGGCGGCGGGCAGAAAATTTGTGTTTCATCAATCGGTTCCCTTCATAAATGTGCAGAGTCCGCGCGCACGGAGCAGGCATTCCTCACACCGCGGTGCGCGCGCCATACAGTATTCTCTGCCGAACCAGACCAGTCTATGACAGAAGTCCGACGATTTTTCCGCGGGAATCAATGGAATCAGCGTTTTTTCCACGTGGACGGGGTCACGTTTGTCACACAGACCGAGCCGACCGGAGATGCGGATGCAGTGTGTGTCGGCAACGATGGCGGGCTTGTGATACACATCCCCCAGAATCAGGTTCGCAATTTTCCGCCCGACACCGGGCAGGGACAAAAGGTCTTCCATGTTGTCGGGAACACGGCCCCCAAAGCGGTCGCGGATGATAACGGAAAAATCGCGGATGTTTACCGCCTTGACCTTATACACACCGCAGGAAAAGACCAGCTTTTCTAAGGTCGCAAGATCCGCCTCCGCCATGGCGTTGACGTCCGGGTAAACCGAAAACAGCTCCCGGCAGACGATATTGACTCTGGCATCGGTACATTGCGCCGACAGCCGCCCCATGACGAGCAGACGCCACGGGTCTCCGCCGGATTCCAGCGCGCACATGGCTGTGGGGTAGAGTTCTTCCAACGCGGCAACAATGGCTTCGGCGCGTTCTTTTTTTGTGTTGAGATCGGTCATATGTGTGTTTCTTCCCAAATTTCCTCCCTGAAATTATTCATAATTCTGCTCATTTGTTTATCTCCTCCTCGCTCCTCTTTGAAATAACGCATTCTTTCCGCAAACACCGGATACAGCATCCCGTCCGCCAATTTGCAGTGGAGATCGTGGATCAGCCATCCGAGCGGGGTTTCGGTACTGCGGTATGCGCCGTTGACGTAAATGATGTATTCTCCGATATTATTGTATCATATTTCATGCAAAGATGCAAGTGTTTTTGTACCGGAGTTCTTTAATTTTCTGTAAAGTGTGGAAAAGGGGGATGTGTTTTGTTTTTGTGAATACCCGGACACTTCTGCGAAAGCGTTTCTGATTTGCAAGAAGCAGATTGCTTCCCCTACAAAATTGTCAAATTGCATTGCGTAATACAATATCGTCATCATCGCCTTTGCGTTACCCGCATTCCCAACCCTGCTTTTACATACTTCTCACAAAAAATTTATCAAAAATTTGAATTTCCGCAAAAAATTCTTGCAATTCTACGCAGAACATGGTATAATTAATACAAACAAAACCGTACATTTCCCAAAAGAAAGGAATGAACCCCATGAATCATACTACCCGAAATCATATCCGCCGTGCATCCGTGCTGCTGGCGCTGCTTGCCTGCGTTCCGGCGGTCATTGCCTGCGGAGATGCAGGAGACGGTAAAACTGTTGAAACCAAAACCGCGGACAACACCGCCGCTGTTACCGATGCTGCGGAAACGGAGGAGCTGACCGGCCGTGCCGCAGTCAAGGACAATCTGCCCGACGACCTGGACCTCGGCGGCGAGACCATCCGCATCCTGACCCGTGCCGATGACAGGGACACCCGCATCGAGTTCATCGCGGAGGAAGAAACAGGCGACATCATCGAAGATGCCGTGTACAACCGCAATCTTGCCGTCATGGAACGGCTGAACGTACAGATGGAGGTCATTGAAGCCGGTACCGGCGCGACCCGGCATGAGGGTGCCGTCGTCAACGGACTCATCGATAAATCTGTGCTTGCGGGCGAAGATGCTTATGACCTCGTCGGCAACCATATGAGTCAGATCACGCCGTATATCCTCAAGGGTGCGTTCCTCGATATGCACGACCTGCCGTATCTCGACTGGGAACAGCCTTGGTGGAACCAGTCCTACAATGCACATATCACGCTGGACGGCAAACAGTATATGTGCGCAGGCGAGCTTGCGCAGACGATGATCTCCGGCACCTACGTCACGTTCTTCAACAAAAAGCTGTGGGCGGAAAACTGGGGCGACGACAATCTGTACGAGATCGTCCAGAACGGCGAATGGACGCTTGACAAGATGAAGATGTACTGCGACGTCATGTACTCTGACTTGAACGGTAACGGTCAGGTGGACGAAGACGACCGGTTCGGCTTTGTATATATGGAAAGCCAGATTCAGGGCGATGCGTTTGCCGGCGGTGCGAACGTCACGTTCACGACGTATGACGAGAGCGACGGCTATTATTACTGGACGCTGGAAAACGAGCACACGGCGACGTTTTTGTCCAAGATGAAGTCGCTCATGCACGAAAACAACAACGTCTGGTACACAACGGAAACCGAGCGGAAGTTCAGCGTGGACTTCATGTACAAGATGCTTGACGACACGGTTCTGTTCATGCCGCATATGCTGTCCGGTACCGACCAGCTGCGTGAGATGAAGTCCGACTACGGTATCGTTCCGATGCCCAAGCTTGACGAAAATCAGGAGGACTACACGACATTCGTCCACAACGGCTTCACCGTCTTTGCTATTCCGACGACCTGCCAGAAAGCGGAGACCGTCGCGCCGTTCCTCGAAGCGATGTGTGCGGAATCCTACCGTTCCGTCACACCGGCATACTATGACGTCGCGCTCAAAGTCAAGTATGCACGGGACGAAGAAGCCGCCGCCATGCTCGACATTGCGACCCAGAGCATCGTGTTCGACTTCGGTTATCTCTACAACCAGTACATCAGCGCCAACACCGCGCTCTTCCGCTCGATGCTGAACACGACCTCGAACATCGACAAGGGTATGTCCACGATCGCATCCAAGGAAAAGGCGACAAACAAGCTGCTTGCGAAGATTGTCGATACTTACGGGGAACTGGAATGATTCAGTTGTGATATTTTTCAAAAGAGGCTGCCGCAATAAGTCTCTGAAAAAGAAGCCGTTCTTTACCGAAAAGGTGTGGAACGGTTTCTCGTTTTTGTGTATATGAAATTGCAGCAAGGTACTTGCAGCAGCTGCTTTTCATGTTCTATACGGAAATCTCTTCACAATCCCCCACAACAGCGTATAATATACCCATCATAACAACGAAATCGAGGTAACGTCTGAAAATGAATGTTCAGACTGTGTTTTGTGGCTTGTGCCGCAATTCCACTTCAAGAAAGGAACTCATCATGTCAATCATCATGCCCCATCGTTATGGAATGTTCATTCACTTCGGCCCCTACGCCATGTGGGGATGGCAGGAGCAGATCCGGATGCGGCTCGGCATTCCGCGCGAAGAATATGCCCGCCGCGCCATGACCTTTGCGCCGACGGCAAGTCCCGAGGAATGGGTCAGGCTTGCAAAGGATGCAGGAATGGAATATATCTGCTTCACGGCAAAGCATCACGACGGCTTCTGTATGTGGAACACCCGGCAGACCGACTTCAATATTGTCAGATCCTGCGGGCGGGACATTCTCGGGGAGCTTGCCGATGCGTGCGCAAAGCACGGACTTGCGCTGTCGTTATACTATTCCAATCCCGACTGGAACCATCCGGCGGCGTACAACGAACGCTCTACGCACCAGTGTCCGCCGGAGGAGGGCGACACTCCGGATAACGCCGTTTACCGCGTGTTTGTGCGGGAGCAGATAAAGGAACTGCTCTCGGATTACGGCCCCATTTACACCTGGTTCTGGGACATTCCGCCGCACATCTGCGATCCGTCAATGAACGCGCTGGTGCGCAGTTTCTGCCCCGACATTCTCATCAATGACCGCGGGTACGGAACGACGAATGACACGGATACGGACGGCGACTATTCCACACCGGAACGCAGTGTTCCAGAGGGTCAGCGATTCTCTCATTATACCGAAGCCTGTGAATCCGTCGGTGCCCAGAGCTGGGGCTACCGTGAAAATGAGGATTATCACACCCCCGCCTTTCTGTGCCGGAGCATGGACAAAATTTTCTCGATGGGCGGCAGTTATCTTCTGAACGTCGGCCCGGATGCGGACGGCAGGATCCCCGCCCAGGCTGCGGACATTGTCGCCCGGTGCGGTGCGTGGTACAAACAGGTAAAGGAAGCGTTTGCAGGGGACATTCTCCCCATCGGCGGCTTTTCGTCGCGTGAAATTTCCGCTTCCCGCACCGAGGACGGCAGTACCTATTATTTCCACACAAGCGGCGCACTTGACTCCACCGGTCTGTCCCTTGCACCGCTCGACCGGATGCCGTCGTCTGTTACGCTTCTGAACACGGGAAAAGAAATTTCCGCCTGTGTGGAAACATACCCCTCCGACCATCTGACGGGCTTTGGCGAAAACAAACCGCCCGTTCTGCGCCTGCGGGACATTCCGACAAGCGACGACGGTCTGCCAATGGTGTTCCGGGTACGGTTCTGAAAGTTTCTTTTTATTACATATTGACTTTGTAGGTTGATTGTGGTATAATAGATGCGAGCATGGGGCGGGTTGGCAACTTAAGGACGATGATGTCGATATTGTCTTACGCAATGCGATTTCGACGATTTTGTAGGGGCATCCCTTAAGTTATCCCTACAAACACAGAGAAACAAGTGCCTCAAATCTTAAAATGCCACCCCACGCAAATTCACTTTACAGGAGAACACCACAATGATACCAACAAGAGAAGAAGCCCTTGCGCTTCTGAAAACATACAACAAAGAACCGTTTCACATCCGTCATGCCCTGACGGTGGAGGGGGTCATGCGATATTTCGCCGGTCAGCGCGGGTACGGGGACGATGCGGATTTCTGGGGCGTTGTCGGACTGCTTCATGACCTGGATTTTGAGATGTGGCCGGAGGAGCACTGCAAAAAGGAACAGACACTTCTGCGGGAGCACGGGGTCGATGAACGCATCATACACGCCGTCGCCAGCCACGGGTATGCGCTGACTGTGGACATTGCGCCGGAGCACGAGATGGAAAAGGTTCTGTACGCGGTGGACGAGCTGACGGGACTGATCGGAGCGGTGGCGCTGATGCGCCCGTCGAAGAGTGTGTCCGATCTGGAGCTGAAATCGGTGAAAAAGAAATACAAAAACGCGAATTTCGCGGCAGGATGCTCCCGTGAGGTCATCGAACGCGGCGCGGATATGCTCGGGATGCCGCTTGACGACCTGATTTCCGAAACCATTCTCGCCATGCGGGAGTGCGAGTCCGTTTACAGTGCCGACGATGTGCAGTAATACGGTTCCGAACAAAGCCCTCATCGCCATGAGCGGCGGGGTCGATTCGTCGCTTGCGGCAAAGCTGACCAAAGATGCGGGATATACCTGTGTGGGATGCACGATGAAGCTGTACCGGGGAGCGGATGCGGGTATTGACGATTCTCCTGTTTCCGGGCGCACCTGCTGTTCCCTTGATGACACGGAGGATGCCCGCGCGGTCGCGTATCGGCTCGGAATGCCGTTTTATGTGTTCAATTTCACCGACGATTTCCGCAACTCCGTCATTTTACCGTTTGCTTCTGCCTACGAACACGGGCGCACGCCCAATCCCTGCATCGACTGCAACCGGTATCTGAAATTCGGCCGGCTGTTTGACCGTGCGGACATTCTTCACTGTCAGACTGTCGTAACGGGGCATTATGCGCGCATTGAGAAAAAGGGCGACTCCTATCTTCTGAAAAAAGCGCTGGACGAGACGAAAGACCAGAGCTATGTCCTGTATTTTCTTGACCAGAAACAGCTTGCGCGGCTCTCGTTTCCGCTTGGCGAATATAAAAAGACCGACGTGCGCCGTCTGGCGGCGGAAGCCGGGTTCGTCACCGCAGACAAACCGGACAGCCAGGACATCTGTTTTGTGCCGGATGGGGATTATGCGCGCGTGGTCGAACTGCAGACGGGACACACACCCAAGCCGGGGGATTTCGTTTCACCGGAGGGTCATGTGCTCGGCCATCACCGCGGCATCATCCATTATACCGTTGGTCAGCGCCGGGGACTCGGCATTCCCTCGGGGGAACGGCTCTACGTCACGCGCATCTGTCCCCGGGACAATACCGTCACGCTGGGCACTGCCGATGCGCTCTTTTGCCGCGACGTCACCGTTCAAAATTTTCACTGGATCGCCGGAGCACCGCCCGCCGCCGCATTCCGCTGTACCGCCAAACTGCGCTACCGTGCCCCCGATCGCCCCGCCGATGTGCGCGTGGACGGAGACGGCACCGTGCATCTTCATTTCGACGACCCCCAGCGCGCCGTCACGCCCGGACAGGCGGCGGTGCTGTACGATGGCGACACTGTACTCGGCGGCGGGGAGATCGCGGGGGAGTATAGTGTATCAGAGTAGTGAATAGTGAAGAGGTGAGGAAACTTTTCGCCTTGCCGGCGAAAAGTGATTTATTATAATTGATGCTTGGGCAAAGACGATAAGCGAAAGGTTCACACAGCAGCCCCAGTTCGAGAGGCAATGTCATCAACTTAAGGGATGAGGCAACTTGTACGTGTAGGGGCATCCCGGTTTCGCGGAGCGCCTCATGCCGACCGAAATTAATAAATCTTTCGTAGACGCGTTAGGACTCCCAGAATAACATTCCGGACAGGAATAAAATCTTTCCATGGTGCGAAAGATTTTCAAATCACCGGGCGGCAGGTTGCCGCCCCTACAAAACATCGGAATCACACAGCGCAATACAATATCACCATCGTCGCCTTTATATTGATACCCCCCAAACCCGCCCAACGGTTGATTCTTCCTCACACTCCTCACCCACCGCGCGATTTCATCACCGACAAATCGCTTCCCACCCGCATGGTTTTGTGTTATACTGTATACACAACCGGGAAACATCATCCGGTCAGTATACCGTAAAAAAAGAAGACCACATCATGACTTCATCCACCGACACAACGAAAGACACCGCCGCTGTTTCCGACTTTGGGAAAACCGTCACCGCACTGCGAAAGGCGCGCGGTGTGACGCAGGAGGCACTGGCGGAGGTATTGGGCATTTCGGCGCAGTCCGTTTCCAAATGGGAATGCGGGGTTTCCCAAACTTAAAGATACCACCACAAAACCCACGCTTACATTACTTCCAAACAAAACAATTTTGGAGGTAAAACCCATGAAACACCTTATATCCTGCGAATATAACTTCGATAACTGCTGTGTGGAACTGAAGTT
>JAFUPC010000027.1 GCA_017481495.1 Clostridia bacterium | reverse complement strand
GTCGATAACGCGGTTTCGTAAAGAATGTTTTTATCGGCATCGGCGATATATATTTTTGTAGACATATTGACTTCGTCGGCACCGGTAAAATATAAAAATGTATTGTCTGAGAGAGGGCGCGTAAACAATACGTCATTCTCTTTGATATAAGGACAGAAAATCTCGTCCTGCAGAACACCGTCTCTGTCATAAACGAGATATGTCGTTCCTGCGATTCTGGTATAAATCCAGTTTCCGGTTGCTACATATAGACAGTTATTGTGGATATAATATTCCCGCTGCTGTCCTTCGGTTAAAGAATAACGCGCGGGATTTTCAAGTTCAATTCTGGAATAAGAACGCACAGAGGACACAATGGTGCCCTCTGTGGTATTGTCCTTTAATTCCACCGGTTCGGTTTGTATGCTATCTCTGCTTGTTACAGATGGTGCATCTGAATCCTGAATATCACATGCACAAAGTACAAACAACGAAAAAAGACATAAAATAAACCATTTGTGGAAATATTTCATATGATACCTTTAATCAGTAATTGAGATTTGGATATTGGCAAACAACACAAGGTTCCACGCTACCCCAAGAATGTTGGGTTATGATATCAACCCATGACAGACACAGTATATATCCGCATGTCATGCAGGTTTCTACTGCATTATTGTATTCAAGGCGATAACATACGTCAGCTGTACCAACTATGACTTTGTCTGTTAAACGTTCAGCCCATTGGCGTAGCCCTCCATAAAGGTTGCTGTACCGACGGCACGGGGGTGAGAAACCGAAGAAGAAGCCGTCTGTACAATGGTTGTTTTCCTTGTCGGTTTTATTTTACCATAAATTACCTTTGCTGTCAAGTGCTTTGTTATACGTTTTCATGGTGAATTGTAAGTTTGTCATCATGCACAAATACGGAGCCCCATAATTGTGCAATCTGCCGAAGCACGCAGATTTTTGCACCGGAAATTCCATGCTTTTGCGGTTTTAGCGTATAGTTTCGGATGAACTTGCCCAAACTGTTCTCATCCCATTTCATTCCCACACGGAGGTCGTTTCCATGATGCGAACCCATGTCCCGTTCTACGTTTCCGAGCTTCTGGCGGGCGGATTTCTGTACGCGCTGATCGAGGTTCTGTTCCGCGGCTATACCCATCCGAGTATGTTTCTGCTCGGCGGGATGTGCTTTGTGTCCGTCGGACTGATTCGCCGCGGCTTTTCCGGTGCGCCGCTTGCCGAGAAAATGCTCCTCTCGGGCATTGCCATCACGGTGCTGGAATTTCTCTGCGGTCTCCTTGTCAATGTCTGGCTCGGACTTGCCGTGTGGGATTATTCGCGGATGCCGTACAATCTGCTCGGACAGGTCTGCCTTTCCTACACCGCGATGTGGTGTCTGCTTGCGCTCCCGGCGATGGGCGCGGACGCGCTTCTCTGGGAAAATTGGTTTTTGCGCGGGAAATTTCGGGAAAAGTCTTTTCAAGCGGCGGAATCTGTGGTATAATGATAGTATCATATTCTCCCGTCATTTGCGTGCGGGGGCCGGAGGTACTGTAAATGAAAGAATTTTATACCATTGACGTCGCGGGGGTCAAGCGCGACCTGCCGCTGTGTGAGCTGACGGATGAGCTGTACATCGGCGCGTTTGTCATTTTCGGAGACGTGGAACTGACCGTGGCATCGGCGAAAGCCCTGCTTGAAAAAGCGCCGCCGTTTGATATTATGATCACGGCAGAATCCAAAGGCATTCCGCTTGTCTACGAAATGGCACGGCAGGCGGGCATGAAGGATTACATCCTTGCCCGCAAAGCACCGAAGCTGTACATGAAGAACATCATCAAAACCGAAGTCAAGTCCATCACGACCGCGCGGGTGCAGACATTGTATCTCGACCAGTCGGACGTTGACAAAATGCGCGGCCGCCGCGTGCTCATCGTCGATGACGTCATCTCGACCGGCGAATCCCTGCACGCGCTGGAAGTGCTTGTCAAAGAAGCGGGCGGCGAAATCGCCGGAAAAATGGCGATCCTCGCCGAGGGCGATGCCGTTGACCGCGACGATATTCTCTATGTGCAGAAGCTCCCGCTGTTTGACCGGAACGGGGAGCCGATTTAAGGGATGAAAAAGATTGATTAATGGATGCGGAAACGGAAAGATCTGACTTTGGCAAGAATACAGACTGGAAGGTTTAACGTGCGAACCGTTCCGCTTGCGTTCTTACGAAAGCGTCGGTTCACCGTTACAAAAAATATCCCACCCCACCCATAGATACACCCATATATAAATAAAAGGAAGCAACTTACAAAAGTTCAAACTGATCACCATGAAAACAAAACAATTTCTTACATACCTGCTCCTTGTGTGTACCCTGTTCTGCCTGTTTTCGCTTGCGGCGTGTGACGGAGAGAAGACACCGCCCGCGGAGCCGGTCTTACTCTACGGAGAGGGCGCGCCGACGTATACGCTGGTGCGCGGCGACACGGCGGATCCCGCGGACGTGGATGCGCTCATTTATCTGAAAAAATATCTCGGAAACTGCGGTTTCAAGGTGGAAGCCACCACGGACTGGGAGCAGAATCCCGTTTCCGCCTATGAGATCGTCGTCGGCGAGACCCTGCGCGCGGAAAGCGACATGGCTCTGACCGTCGATGCCCGTGACATGGGACCGGAGGGCTGGTTCGTTGCGGTCGCGGGAAAACGCATTTACCTGTGCGGCGGAACGCCGGCGGCGACGATGGGCGCGGTCGAGCATTTTCTCACCGAATTTTTCGGATACACGGGGGATGCGGATACCGGGGTCACACTCGATACCGTCACAGTTCCCGGCGATTATCTGTACGAGAACCGCCAGAAGTTCGCGTATGACGATTACATCTGCATGGATGTTTCCCTGCGGGACTTCCGCATCACGGCGGACGACAGCTTTTCCTCTTACGAAAAGAAATCGATCATTAAGACTGTGCAGAATTGCTTTTACGACGATCTCGGCATCTGGATGGAAGCCGACCCCGAAAACACGGGGGGTGGCCCCACGCTTGTCGTGAAAACCAATCCGGAGGATGCGCGCGGAAAATTTTCCGTTTGCGCCGATGCGGCGACGGGGAATCTCGTTCTTTCCATTAACACGGGCGCGGCGTTTGATCTCGGCTGGTCGCGTTTTGCGGCAGAGCTGAATCCGGAGAACACGGAAAACGGGGGTGTTTATGCAATGGACGAAACCTATACGTTCAGCGCGGGCATCGGAGATGTCGTGCGTTACAGCGATTTCGGTGCGGTCGGCGACGGCAAGACGGACGATCTCGCGGCGATTGCCGCGGCGCATGAATATGCAAACGAATACGGTCTCCCCGTCCGGGCAGACGAGGGCACGACCTACTACATCGCATCGTGGGACACGTCCGCCATTATCCAGACGGATACCGACTGGACGGGCGCATCGTTCATTCTTGACGACAGGGAAATCCCGCTTGACAAGCGCGGCACGGTCGTGTTTGACATTACGCCGACGGTAGCTGGATACAATACCTCCGATTATTTCGGGACACCGGATGCGGACGGTTATGTTCTGCGCGAGGGACAGGAGAACGTCGGGTTCACGCTGGATTCCCCGGCGCTCATCGTGCTCGTTGACAGCACGACCAAGCGGTACATCCGTGAGGGTGTCAATGCAAACGACGGCTCCGACCAGCAGGAGATCATTTACGTCAACGCCGACGGAACCGTGGACCCGATGACACCCGTCATCTGGGATTATAAACAAGTCACGAGTGTCAAGGTGTATCCGGTCGATGAAACGACCATCACCGTCAAAGGCGGTACGTTCACTACGATTGTTGCCGATAATATCACGGACCCGACGTATTATAACCGCGGCATCCGCATCCGCCGTTCCAACGTCGTTGTGGAGAATCTGACCCACTATGTCGAAAATGAGACCGCGGAGATCGGCGCGCCTTACGGCGGCATCTTTGTTGTCAATGACTGTGCCAATGTCACCATCCGAAACTGTACAATGACTCCGCATTATACGTTCCGTTACAAACTTGCTGACGGCACGGATTTCACGCAGGGTACCTACGACATCACGCCGTCCCGCGCGCTCAATCTGACAATGGAAAACTGCACGCAGACTGTTGATATTCTCGACAGCGCATATTGGGGTGTCATCGGCTCCAACTTCTGCAAGAACATGAAGCTGGACGGCTGTACGTTCTCCCGCGTGGATGCGCATCAGGGCGTTGCCAATCTGACGGTACTCAATTCCACGCTCGGCCATCAGTGCGCATCCGTCATCGGCAAGGGAACGCTCCTCTTTGAGAACTGCACGTTCTACGGCTATAACATGATCAACCTGCGCTCCGACTACGGCTCGTTCTGGGACGGCGAACTCATTGTCCGCAATTGTTCTTGGATGCCGAACTGTGGAAAAGAATTCACGTCTGGCGCGTGTGTCATAGGCGGCAGCTATACCGGCTATCACGATTTCGGTTATGAATGCTGTATGCCGCACACGATCACCATCGACGGTCTGTACATCGACGACAGCAAGAACCAGCACGACGTGATGTTCCTGCTTGGCAACATCATCCCCGCCTGCACGGATGCCGCTTACGACGAAGACGTCGCCGCCAACGGTTATCCCTACGGCGTTGTTGAAACGCTGACTGCGAAAAATATCACCCTCGCATCCGGTAAAAAAATCCGGCTGTCGGCGAATACTTATCTGTACCGCGATGTGGAATATGTCCATGATTGAGCGGAGAGGGTAGGGTATGATAATATGAAAAAAACACTCCGTGTCCGGTGAGATGCGGGGTGTTTTACATATCGAATCTGCGTTATTCAGCAAAAAATTTTTGAATAATCTGAAAGCAAATCGCAAAAACTGCAAATATTTTTTAACAGAGACTCAAAACGTGGTATGTTATGCAATCTTTCAAAAATTTTTCGTGCTTTCTATATTTTTTTACTTATTTTCTTTTTATCAGGCTGAATCTTTTGCGCATTAGCAATACGTTTTTCATTACGACGTTTGTGATTTTTGTTTAGAACGACAGCATTTTTTTCGTTGTTGTTTTCATAAATAACCTTTGTCATAAAATAATTTATTTATTATGTGTTAACAAACACACACACTCGACTTGTGTATCGTTGTCCAAACTTATTTCCATATCTTCCTCTATGATCGGCAGCTTGAACTTGATGGATTTCAGCCATTGTCCGTTGGGCTTGCGTTCCTCAAAGATATGGATTTCGGAGATCAGCGACTCCATAAG
>JAFUPC010000026.1 GCA_017481495.1 Clostridia bacterium | reverse complement strand
TGACACCGTACGAGTATTATTTCGCCACCACCGCGTGACGAAAATCTCCCCCCGCTGCGCAGCAGGGGGAGATGAAAGAATCGATTCAATTTGTAAATTCTTTTGTTTTTTAGTCTGTCTACTTGACAGGGGGCACATTATTCTTCTTTGCCCAAATGGCACTTTTGCTTACATATAATATATGAAGGGAAAAAAGCATTTAAGAAAAGAGATCACAAAATGACGGCATCAGAAATAAAAATTGGTTGAGCAGAAATTTGACGGTTGTTGTAAGTCGGTGATCGAGAATGGAGCAAAAAACGCCCTGTGAAAGGCAGAGAATCGAATAAAGCATCAGATCATGCTGGACGACATGGACGAGGACGATCCAAATTCGTGTCGATATCGAAAACCTGTTGATTTGCTTTACCATTAAATTCGGGATTCAATGATAATTCTATTGTTCTTTGACAACCTCATATTCTCATCAAACAACGGGCATTCTGTCGGTCTGTAAGTGCGCCATGACCATACCATCCGGTTACACAGCGAGCGCTATTCACCTACAGCCCCGCAGAAAGACTGCGCACAAGCAGCTGTTTGATCGGGTGAGTAACTGAGTGTAAAAACAAAGGCAAGCGGTCATAATGTTTGAAAAAACGCTGTAATACCGGTATTAAAAGAAGAAAATGCAGAATCTCTTGACAGATATGAGAAAATATGGTACAATAAAATTATACGGACACAATATCAACCACAGACGGAAAGGAGCACGTTTTCCCATGAATTTCCCCAAGGTATGCCTCCGAACGATTCCCCATAAACCCGGTCAGCGGGTGCTTGTCGTAAGCGACGTTCACGGACACGCGGGCGAGCTTCGCAGGATATTGGAAAAAGCGTCGTTTTCGGACGACGATCTTCTGGTGATCGTCGGCGACATTCTCGAAAAAGGACCGGACAGTCTCGGTACCCTGCGTTATGTCATGCGGCTTTGCGAAAACGGGAACGCCATTCCGCTCATCGGCAATGTTGATGCGTGGCAGATAACCGTGATTGACGGACTGAACGAAGAAAATGCCGGCGGATTTCTGGAATATCTCGAGGGTCTGCGGAGATGGAAGGGTACCAGCTTTTACGATGAACTTGCTGCTGAATGCGGGTATACGCTCCGGACGGCGGACGATATTCTCCGGGCAAAGCCGGACATCCAGGCACATTTTGCGCGGGAATTTGATTTTCTTGCGGGATTTGCGACAGTTGCCGTCGGCGGGAAGTACGTTTTTGTTCACGGCGGACTGCGCGAGGCAAACCCCGCGGACAATCTGCAGTGCGATCTGTACGCCTTGACAAAATATGATGCGTTCATGACAAGCACGCCGCATACGTTTGAGAATTATGTCATCGTCGGTCATTGGCCGGTCAACCTGTACAGCGAAACCGTGCAGCAGTTAAATCCCGTTATCGACTATGAAAAGCACATCATCGCCATCGACGGCGGATGCGGCATCAAAAAGGAAGGTCAGCTGAATCTGCTGATCCTCCCCGACCTTGCCTGCGACATAAGCGAAATTTCCGTTGTTACCAAGGACAGTCTGCCCCGCATCCGCGCCGGGGAAGCGCAGACTCCCATCGCCGGGGATAGCATCCACATCAACTGGCTCACATGGAAGGTCGAGCTTCTGGAACGCGGAGACGAATTTTCCCGCATCCGACATCTGCACAGCGGGTGGGAGCTGTGGGTACCGAACAGCTATCTTTCCGATGACAATACCCGTTGCAGCGACTATACCGATGCAGAACTTTCCGTCCAAAAGGGTGACGAGTTGTCATTGATCTGTGAAACGTCCCGCGGCTGTATCGCCAAAAAAGACGGTGTCGTCGGCTGGTACCGCGGAACATACGAAAAACTTTGAATGAGAGGTGCGTTTTATGTGGTTTTGGTATTTTATGCTTGTCTGTGATCTTCTGATTCCCGCGCTGATGCTCGTCGGCGGGTATCTCATGTGGAAGCATCCGCCGAAAAAGATCAACACCGTTTTCGGTTATCGCACCGCCCGCTCCATGAAAAATATGGATACCTGGCTGTTTGCCCATCACGATTGCGGCAAACGCTGGTGGCTTGTCGGCTGGATCCTGCTCATCCCGTCCGCGGTCGTCCAGCTCCCCCTGTTCGGAAAATCGGAAACCGCGATTGCCGTCGCCGGTCTGATTCTCCTTGTCGTGCAGACGACCGTGATGCTCCTGTCCCTTATTCCCACCGAACGCGCGCTTGCGCGGAGGTTTCCCGAGGCGTGATGGCGGAAATTTCAGAAAGATTTCAGCCATTACAATTCTTGCCGACATAACTGAAACGGATCCACGAAATTGAGACTTGACAAGATCCGGATAATATGGTATAATATATTGGTAAGGGTCATTAGCTCAGTTGGTCAGAGCTACCGGCTCATAACCGGTTGGTCCTGGGTTCAAGTCCCCGATGACCCACCAAAACTCCCGCGCGAAAGTGCGGGAGTTTTACTGAATCTTGTCAATATAAATGGACAAATTAAAGAGTTAATTTGTCCATTTATATTGACAAGATTCGGTATGGAAACTTTTCTCCCTGAGGTCGAAAAGTAATTGTTGAAAATTTGAAGTAATGAACATAATCCCCGAAAGGAGACTCCCATGATCCGCCTCATCACCCCCACCGACATCTCCGCCTGCGTTGCGCTCATCCGCGAAAGCTTCGCCACCGTCGCGCATGAATTCGGCATCACAAAAGAAAACGCGCCCCGCTTCACGGCGTTTGCCATGTCGGAGGAGCGACTGCGGTGGCAGTATGAACAAGGACGGCCGATGTTTGTGTACACAGACAGGGTGGGGAACATCATCGGCTACGCTTCCCTTGAAATCAAGACGGGCGGGGTGTGTGAGCTGAACAACCTGTGCGTTTCCCCCGACCGGCGGCATTAGGGTGTCGGCGGGGAACTGCTGTCTTATGCCGTCGAAATTGCGCGGGAGCACGGCTGTACCCGCATGATGCTCGGCATGGTCGAGGAAAACACCGTCCTGCGGCGCTGGTACGAAAATGCCGGATTTGTCCACACCCACACGGAAAAATTCGATTTCTTTCCGTTTACCTGTGGGTATATGGAACGGATTTTATAATGGAAATTCTTTTCCCGGAAATGATTCACCCGGATCCGCACACTGTGCCGCGGCTTCCGGGTGTTGTTTTTATGGAAAAAACGGAAAACACGCTTCCGCTGTCAGGGTGCATTTTCCGGTATCGGCGCAAAGAAAATTCCGTGCTCCGTTTGTACCGGCGCCGCGCGGAAGACTTGTTGTGCCAGTCCGCTGTCACAGAACTGTGCCGGCGTTCCAACAAAGCAGACGGTTTTCCCGTCGACAACGACGATGCGATCCGCATACCGCACCGCCGCGCCCAGATTGTGCATGACGGAAAGCACCGTTTTGCCGCCGGCACTGTCACTGCCGTTGCCGCCGCTTCCACTTCCGTGGGTCTTTGTGTGGGCAAGATCGCGCAGAAGCGCAAGAAAAGAAGCTTCATAATCCATGTCCATGTTGGCGGTCGCCTCGTCAAGCAGCAGAATGGGCGTTTCCTGCGCCAGCGCCATGCCGAGATACGCACGGCGTAATTCTCCGCCTGAAATGCAGTCGAGATGCCGCCGCCGGATGCCGTCAAGCGATGCCGCGGTGATCGCCGCTTCCACCGCCCGGCGATCGTTCTCCGTCTCACGGACGTTTGCAAGGGACAGATACGGCCGGCGGCCGAACGACACGAGCGTTTCCACCGTGATGTGCGGCGCGCGTGGGGACTGCTGTACCATGGCGATCCGTGCGGCACGCGCCCCAGGCGACAGGGTGTGAAGCGGCGTTCCTGCAAGGGAAACCGTTCCCACAAAGGGGATCAGTCCCGCAATGCAGGATAAAAGTGTTGATTTTCCGGAACCGTTTCTGCCGATAATGGCGACAAAGCCGGCATCCGGAATGTCGAGCGCGATGTCATTAAGCACCGGCGGTGTGCCGGGATACGCGGCGCGGTCGATGCGGATGGAAAGCGAGGGCATGGGAGTACCTCCGGGGGAAATTCGGTCAACGTAACATTGACCGCGTGATATATTTCGTCTTTTGGACGAAATATTAAGGTGGAAAATGGCGCAGCAATTTTTAATTTATCAAAATTTTTTAAGCCCCCGCATTACCCTTTTCCCTTACGCAGCAAATACAGAAAATACGGAACGCCGACAAACGCCATCATGATACCGACAGGAATCTCCGTCGGAGAAAGCAGGAGTCTGCCGGCAAGGTCCGCCGCGAGGGTGACACAGCCGCCGAGCAGAACGCAGAGGACGGTCAGCGCACGTCCGCCGTGCAGAGAGGAAATGCGGCGTGCCATGTGGGGAACGATCAGCCCGACGAATCCGAGCAGTCCCGCGAAGCTGACGACCGCGGCGGCACAAGCGCTTGCGCACAGAATGCACAGAAGCCGCAGTCGTCTGACCCGGATACCGAGCAGGGCGGCGGCGCGGTCGCCGATGCAGAGAATTTCCGTCTGCGGAGCAAAGAGGAGAGCGAGCAGAAGACAAAATCCGATGACGGCGGCGGGAACGGAGAGCTGTGTCATGCGCACCCCGGAAAAGCCGCCGACCGAAAAGGCGTTGTAAGAGGACAGCACATCGGTGTCGAGCAGGGTCAGAAACGAAACGGCGGCATTGAGCAGTGCCGTCACGGCGACCCCCGCCAATATCACGCCGGTGCGGCCGGAATCCATGCCGGAACTGTCCCCGGCATTCCCGTTTTTTGTAACAGCACCGGAAAGGAGCAAAATGAACAGCGTTGTGCAAAACGCGCCTGCAAATGCGGCAAAGGGCAGTCCCACAAGTGTTGCGGCGATGCCCGGCGCAAACGAGAGCAGGGCGGCACAGGCGAATCCCGCTCCTGCGTTGACACCGATGATGTTCGGCCCGGCAAGCGCGTTGTCTGTTACGGTCTGTAAAAGAAGTCCGGACAGCGAAAGTCCCGCCCCTGCAAGCACGCCCGCCGCCATCCGCGGAAGCCGCACGGAGAGGAGGATCACCCGCTCCGTTTCATATCCCGCATCGCCCGAAAGCGCATGAACGCACGCGGCAAACGTCATGTCCGCAATGCCGAAGCGTACCGATGCAAAGCAGAGAAGCACGAGCACCGCGGCGGAACACACAAGCACCCCGGCAGTATGACGGTGTGCCGTTTTTCGGTCAGCAGGCGCGGCGCGGCGATCACGGTGTCGCATCATACAAAAGCTCATAAAGATACCGGTACGCCTCATACCACCGCGCGTTCGGTTTGAACTGAAACAAGTCCTTGGGCAGATAATACACCCGCCCGTCCCGGACGGCATCCAACGTCTGCCAGGTGTCAAGCCGGAGCACCCCATCCATGTAACTGCGCACCGCCGCCTCCTCTCCCATCATCGAAATGAAGACCGCATCCGGGTTTTCGGTGATGATCTCCTCAATCGACAACCCGTCGAGCAGTACCGGCGCATCGTCGGCGATGTTGTGACAGCCAAGCTCTTCGAGCATCACGGCGGCGAAATGGTCGTCGGCGGTCTTCGCTTTGGTCGCTTTGGCGCTTGTTCCGGCGCGGAGAAAGAGAATGCGTTTTTCGGGGACGGTATTGTTTTCCGCCGCCGCGGACAAGAGCCCGTCGATCTGTTCCTTTATCTGTATCCCGCAGGTTTCATAAATGTCCGGCGTTTCGTTCAGCGCACAGAAAATTTCCAGCACGCGCAGATAATCGTCGAACGTCTCCACCCGGAACACCGCCGCCGCGATGCCCGCTTCACACAGTCCGGCGGCGCATTCTGCCTGCGCGGGAATGTCGGCGGAGCAGATGACAAAATCGGGCTTTGCGGCAATCAGCAATTCTGTGTTCACGGTCTTTCCCGCCCTGTCGTCCACAAGTGTAACACCATGCGCGGCAAAACCCCTTTCCACGCTTTCCCCGACGGTGACGGAAATATTTCCCCCCGCCGTTGTCCAGATGTCTGCAAAGGACGAAAAGAGCACGGCGGTCGTCTGGGGGTGCTTGTTAACGGTGTGCGTGACCCCGGCATTGTCCGTGAATGTGACCGCGGTGTCGGTGACGGTGATGGCGGTATCGGTCGCGCTGGCGTCCGGGTTTTCGGGGGCAGCGGTACAGGCGGTAAGGGCGGTGAAAGTAAAAAGGAAGAAAAAGATGAGGAGGAGGGGTTTGGGGGATGCGTTCATGTGATCAGGTTCTCCGTGAGGATCGGTTTTGTTGATATTTAATTATAATTATAACATGATGCGGCGGTTCTGTCAAGAGGAATGCTGTCAACTTAAGAGCAGACGCAATGTCCGTTTGATGAGATCCGGCGTTCTGCCATATTCGCGGATCGCCGCTTCCAGCACGCGCGAGACATAGGAAAATTGTTCCTCCGAAACCATGCCCTGCTGTAAAATCGTATCCACCCGCCGCACTTCATCCGTCATGTCAACGGAAAACAGCGCATCAATGGATACACCGAAGTACATGGCAAGAGCGGGAAGCAGGGTGATGTCCGGCATGGTCGTATCGTTTTCCCACTTGGAAACCGCCTGATACGTCACACCAATCGCCCCTGCGACCTCCTCCTGCGTGACCCCTTTGTCATGCCGCAGTTTGCGCAGTCGTTGTCCGAGTCTGGTATTCATAATCTATCCCTTCCTGTTTATCAGTGTTATTTCGGCCGATGACAACAGTATACCATATTCCGGCAGAAAATGCAATAACTGCGGCGGCGGGGCGATTCAACTGATCGGCGAGTTACTTTGCATTCTCCGCAAGCAGCGCCACAATCTCCTTGAATTCCGCATCCTCCCGCATGAAATCGTAAACCGGACGGGTGTTCAGCGCGTTCAGCCAGTCGTGGGCGGTGTTGTGTCCGTCGTGCCACCAGATGCCGCCGGCTTCCATGCCGCGCGCGGCGGGAGAGGTGTGCGTGTCGTCCGGACGGACGCGGTCAAATTGAATAGAAAATTCCGCCGCACGGCGCGCGTGGAGAATGGCGTTGTCCCGGTCGCCGCGTCCGGCATAAATATCCGCCATCTGGCGGTACGCACCGGCAACATACTGCGCGTGGAACAGATAGTCCCCGTCGGGGAAGTACAGCGCGAACATCTCCACGCACATCCGGTCAAGGGCGAGCTTCTCGTCTTCTGTGTACATCGGCGTGCCGCTGTCGTCCTTGGTTTCCAGAAGCGCATCAAGCAGATACCCGACGGCACCCGTGAACTGTCCGAGCATTTCGTCCCGGATGATCTCGTACTGCCGTCTGCCCGTTGTGATCTTTGCCATCAGCTCTCCATATGTGAAGTGCATTCCGTTCAGCGTTCCCGCGAGCCGTTCCGCATCCTCCGTTCTGCCGAGTCCCGCGTACCACAGGCACGCCAGAATCAGACTGTTGTTGCGGATATCGGGGGTCGTGCATTCCGCGAGGATTTTTTCAAGATACGCAAGCGCGCGGGTCTGCTGGGCTTCGCGTACTTCTTCCGGGCACAAATAGTTGTAGAGCCAGATTTCGTTTGCGTAGAAATCCATCAGCTTGTACGACGACGGAAAGCGTTTGAGGGCGGTATTTGCAAGCGAAATGGCACGGACATGGTCGCCCGATGCCGCGATGCTGTACGCTTCGTCGTACAAGGTGTCGATCTGCCGCTGTTTTGACTCCACATCAATGCCGAGAATGGTGTCCGAGGACACCTCAAACGTGTGCGCAAGCGGTGCCAGAAGGGAAATGTCCGGCAGCGTTCTGCCGCATTCCCACTGACTGACGGACTGCGGCGTGACGCCGAGCATCTCCGCCAGCTCCTCCTGCGTGATGCCGCGTGCGCGGCGAAGCTGTTTTAAGTTTTCTCCGATGGTTGTCATAAAGAATTCCTCCTTTGGATGTGTTCAGAAAAATTTCTGTTTTTCCTGTTGTACCTATTTTACCACAGGAGCGGGCGGTTTTCCATCGCGGAGAATGAGAGTCGGGGGAAAGCATGGCTTGGATTTTTCAAGCGGGGGTGGAATTGTTGTTGGGTTCAGTATATCATAAAATCAGCGAGATGTCAACAGGATGGATTTTTCTCTCAAAGAGTATTGACCTTTTCCCCCCGGTATGGTATAATGAGTATAACAAAATACAAACCCCGATACCCAAAGGAGGAATACTTATGACACAGACCTACCCCGGAACAAAACCGGTGACAATGGAGAGCATCGACCTGACAGGCGGTTTCTGGTACGAAAAGCAGAAGCTCGTCCGCGCGGTCACAATGAAGAATGTCTACAAACGCTTTGCCGAGACCGGACGGTTTGAGGCGTTCCGGTTTTCATGGCGAGAGGGAATGCCGAACCGGCCGCACATTTTCTGGGATTCCGACGTTGCAAAATGGATGGAAGCGGCGGCGTACTATTGCCGGAAGCAGCGCGACACGGAGCTGGAAGCCATCGTTGACGAGGTCGTTGAGGAAATTGAGAAAAACCGCATGGAAGACGGCTATTTCAACTCCTATTTCGGTCTTCTGGAACCCGAAAACCGCTTCACCCGCCGCGGCGACCACGAGCTTTACTGCTTCGGACATCTTCTGGAAGCGGCGATCGCCTATCGGGATGCCACCGGAAAGGACAAATTTTTCCGGCTGATGAAGGATTACGCCGATCTCATTTACCGGGTGTTCTACGTCGAAAAATCCGCCGCATTCACCTCTCCCGGACACGAGGAGATTGAGCTGGCGCTCGTCAAGCTGTACCGCGTGACACGCGAAAAGAAGTATCTTGACTTAGCACTCTATTTTGTCGAGGAGCGCGGGCGCGAACCGGGCGCATCGCAAATTCAGGATCATCTGCCGGTCAGAGAGCAGAAAACCGCCGAGGGTCACGCCGTCCGTGCGTGCTATTTCTACTGCGCCGTTGCTGATCTTGCCTTGGAAACGGGCGACGAGACCTTGCTTTCGACCGCAAAAACGCTGTTTGACAACATCGTCCGCCGCAGAATGTATGTGACGGGCGCCATCGGGCAGACCTGCGTGGGCGAGACGTTCATGGGCGACTGGGATCTGCCGAATCAGTCCGCGTATGCCGAGACCTGTGCGAATCTGTCGCTTGCGCTGTTTGCACGGCGGATGTCCGTCCTTGACCCCGATTCCGTTTATGCGGACACCGCAGAGCGGGTCTTGTACAATTCGTTTCTGTCCGGAATGTCGCTGGACGGCAAGTCCTTCTTCTATTCTAATATGCAGGAATATAACCGCACGGTGAGCCGTCGGCCGTACAGCGACCGCCACCGCATCTTCACGCCCGCGCCGACCCGCGTGGAGGTCTTCGGCTGTTCCTGCTGTCCGCCAAACGTCGTGCGCACTGTCGCATCCATCGCCGACTTCCAGTATACCGCCGATGAAAACACCGTCTGGATGCACCAATATTTTACATCCGAAGCGCATATCGGCGACCGCACGCTGACTGTGGAGACCGGCTACCCCTACGACGGCGGCGTGAAAATCACGTATCTGGGCGGTGCGGGACGACTTGCCCTGCGCATTCCCGGCTGGTGCCGCGATTACACCGTTACGCAGAACGGTAAGGTCATCACGCCCGAAGTGCAGAGGGGTTATGCGTACATCTCCGTCACCGGCGGCAACGAGATCGTGTTCCGCATGGAGATGCCCGTCCGCTTTGTCGAAGCGAATCCGCGTGTCTGGGACGATGCTGGACGGATTGCTGTCACGCGCGGCCCGCTCGTCTTCTGCATGGAGCAGATCGACCAGCCCGACCTCTGCCTGCGCGACATCCGCCTGTCCGAATCCGCCGACTACCGTCTTATCATGGATGAGACCCTCGGCGTTCCTGTCCTCTGCACCGATGCCTGCGTGCGCCACTGGGAAAACGACATCCTCTACGCCGATTCCGCCGCACTGGAGATGTGCCGCGTGCGCCTGATCCCGTATTTTGCCTTCGCAAACCGCGGGGAGAGCGATATGGTGATCTGGGCGTTGAAGCTGTAAATTTTTATTTCTACATTGACAATATTAGGTAAATATGCTATAATAATATTTGAGAAAGGGAGAGCGTAAGTTCTCCTTTCTTACTAACAAGTCATAGTAACAAAGGAAAAGGTACATGAAAAAAATAACGCGCTTTGTTTTCGTGATCGTAGTTTGTATGTTCCTGTTCGTCAGCTGCGATCATGCAGGCGATGAAAGCGTAAGCGAAGAAACCGCGGCTGAAACGGTGGAACAAGCAGCATATTTTTATAAAATATGCAAACTACAGTCCCGGAATTTCGATTTATCGGAATCGGGTGCTGTGTGGGATTACCGGGACAGCATCGCTGTGGACGGAACGATTCAGATCAAACTGGTCACAGACAGTGAAAGCTACTGTCTCATTTTCGATGAGGATGGAAATGAGGTGCAATATCAAAACATAACGGCAGCATCAGAGCATATTTTGTCAAACGGGGAAAATACGGTTTTGGATTATTATTGTCTTACGGACGGTTCCATCATTTGGGAAACTGTGAATCTGACTGAGCAAACGGTTCAGCTTGTAAAAACCGATGAAAACGGTTCTGTAACGGCAGAATCCGAGCGAATACCGTTTGATTTTACGGTTTCGGAAAATTCCGAGTCCGTTTCTTTCATGATTCCGTTTATTCCGGTGAACGATGACTATATCATCTTTTATGATAATTCCAATTATATGGGTTTCTACGTTACAGACAAAGATTTGGTCATGCGTGGTCCGTTTACCACAGCTTCGCCGGTAAATCATGCTTATCAGGTATCAGACGGCACAATCGTTCTTTGCTGTGATGATGGGACTGTCCTGTGTTACGACCCGAACACGGATGCTGTTTCATCGTCGGCACTGCACACGGAAACCGATGCGTATCGCCGCGCGGAACAAATCATGTATACCGACAGCGGTATCTATCTGATTGGAGATACCGGAATCCATATGCAAACGCAGGGGACGGAAACGTTTTTATTTTCATGGGATGCGTCGCTTATTTCCAAGGATGCGGTGGATATTCTTGCCGTTCTGCAGAATGACTGCTTTTTGATTGGCTATCGGGATGCGTTGACCGGGACGTATGTTCCTGCAATCCTGATGCCATCCGACGAAGTGAGTACCTTTACACGTCCGGTCGTGACCGTTGCATCGTACAATTGCGGATATAACGAATCGGCGGTTATCAACGCGGCGATTACCTCTTACAATCAGAACAACACGGCGTATATGATTGAATACACCAATTATGATACCATACAGGTGGACGGTACCTATACCAATGAACTGGCAAAACACAATGCACGAAAAAAATTGCTTGAGGAAGATTTGCTGACCGGGGTTTGTTATGATGTGTTTATTCTGGGGTCATTGAACGCGCGGGACTATTTCTGCAATCTGTTTGAAGAACAGAATCTCCTGTGTGATCTGACGGAATTCTGCGACGGTATCGGATTGACGGCCTGCGTGAAAGCTTCGGTTGAAAATAACGACAGAATTACGTTTCTTCCGCTTACATACGGGATGTCAACCTTATTGACAACGACGGACGTTTTACCTGACGGTGAGGGGTTAACATATGCAGTGCTGACGGAAATTCTTTCCGGATTGCAGGAGGGACAGTCGCTGTTTGGAAATGATGTTTCCGATGAACTGCGTGCAATCACACAGTACGATTTTGTCAACAAAACAGAAAAAAGCTGTTCCTTTGATTCGGATGAATACGTTGATTTTCTTGGATTTCTGGATGCCATGAAAATATCTCCAAAGTCGCCGGTCGCCACCGCATACTGCAATCCGTATATCGGGAAAATCACGGGAAGCATCGGCGGACAGATTACGTTCGACTGTGACTTTGGTCTTGTTACGGATACCTCGAATCCGGTTGCGGCATTGAATGACGGAACGATAAAATTCCTGACCTGCGAAATTGCAAGTGTCAGTAATTTGTACGGACTGTTTTATATGTTGGAACAAATGGAAGCAGAGCCGAATCTGTGTGGGTATCCGTCCAAAGCCGGAGGAAGCATTGCATACGAAAGCGGTACGCTTGCCGCTGTAATGAAAAACAGCAAAAATCAGGACGGGGCGATTTCGTTTCTGGAAATGCTTTTATCCGATGAAGTGCAGACCTCGGAGGTTCTGTGTGATTCCGGGCTTCCCGTTACCGATTCTGCGTTTGAAAAAATTCTGCAGGAGGGGTATTATTATTTCAAGGAATCAGAAATGGTTACAACGCATCACGGCGGTGTCAATCAGGGGACGTACCATATTCCGGTCATCGCTTATAGGACATACAGCGAACAGCCGATTCCCGAGCATACCTATGATTACGGAATTTCTGTTTCTGCCGAACGAGCGGAATGGTTGCAGGCATATGTAAGGGATTCTGTCATGCACGGTCTGGCAGATGAAACGATAGAATCCATCATAACCGAAGAACTGTCTTATGTGACAGCCAATATCCGTACTTATGAAGAAGCATCGGAATTGATTCAAAGCCGGGTATTTATATATTTGAATGAATAATAAATCCCCCATTTATTCTCAAAAATGTTACATCTGTATTTCCCGTTTTCTCTTGCATCCGTGTGTGAAATATGGTAAAATAGATGTATCGGGTTGTAAAACACGTTTTGACTATACCGTAACCAAAGAAACAGGAAAAGGAGAACGCATATGAAACAGAAGAAAACGAAAGCTCTGCGGGATCATGCCGTCAGACGGCTTTGCGCCGTCGGTCTGTCTCTGACCACGGTGCTGACAGCGCTCTGCACGGGCATTTCCGCCTTTGCGGTCAAAGAGAGCAATACCGTGTACAAAACGGAGACCGCGCTGTCCGAGGGACTGACGTATGAGACCTTGCGCGCGGAGGAAAACGGCGTTTCGCAGGAGGGGTATCTTCTGACCTACACGGGTGGACTGTCCACGCTTCCCGTCGTGACGGCGGGAGACGGTGTCTGGGGACGGGAGACGGCAAGCAAAATGGCATCCTCCTATATGGCGGGCACGGATGCCGCGGGCATTGTTTCCGCCGGGATCAATGCGGACTTCTTTTCCATGACCACGGGCATCCCGATGGGAATCATGATCGAGGGCGGGGAAGTGCTGACGACCGATGCGGGTGAAAATGCGCTCGGCATGAAAGCGGACGGCACCGTCCTCATTGGCACCCCATCGGTCACGATCACCTTACATAAGGAAGCAGAAACGGAAACCCAAGCGACCGACACCGGTTTGACAACCGGAACCGGAACGCAGAATACCGCCGTGGACACATCCGTTGTGGATGTGATCGACATCCGTGTCAACCATCTGAACAAATACCCGTCTGTGTGGGGCGCGTACCTCATCACGCCGGATTTTGACAAAACCACGCATTCGGCGGAAGCCGGGACGGAATATGTTTTCCGGTTTACGGAAAACGAACCGGAGAACGCGGGGGCGGAATCGTCTGCCGATACGGATACACTTGCCGACAACCATTTTGCCATCGGCAAAACCGTGAACGCGACCCTGACCGAAGTCCGGCGGGACGTGAAAAACGGCGCGGTTCCGGAGGACGGTTTTGTCATTGTCGTACATAACAACGCACAGAACGCCGGGGACTTTTCGTCGCTTGCTGTGGGGGATGCGGTCAGTATCACATTGACGGCGGCGGAGGGCTGGGAGGATGTCACGTTTGCCGTCGGCGGCGGGGACATTCTCGTGGAAAACGGCATCGCAAAGTCAAACGGTTTTTCCGCCGACCATGCGGGTACCGCCAATCCCCGCACCGCCATCTGCTATACCGCGGACGGAAAGATCCGCATTTTTGCCGTTGACGGCAGAACGGGCGCATCCAAGGGCATGACCTTAACCGAGCTTGCGCAGACGATGAAGAACTTCGGCTGTGTCGGCGCGCTGAATCTGGATGGCGGCGGCTCCACAACGGTGCTGGTGCGCGAACGCGACGGCGCATACATCGTTGCCAACAACCCGACCGACGGGTATGAACGGCGCATTTCCAACGCGATTCTGTTCGTCAATACGGCCGTTTCCGACAGTATTCCCTGTTATGCGGAGATCACGCCCGGCGCGGCGATCGTTTATAAAGATACCGCCATCGATCTGTCCGTTGCATTTTTCGATAAAAGCTATACCCCGGTGACGGCAGAGGGGGCGGTGGTCACATGGATCTCCGACGGCGGCATCGTCAACAAGAACGGAACCCTGACCCCGACACTCTCCGACAGCGGTGTGACGACCGTTTCCGCACAGGTGCGCATTCCGGTGACGAAAACTGCCGATGACGGCACTGCCACAAGTGGCACGGAAACCACGCAGGAAACCGTTTTCACCATTTCAACGAACGTCTATCAGGTGGACACGCTTGACGGACTTTCGGCGGATGTGTCGTCCGTGACCGTGCCGCTGGGCGGAATATCCGACCCTGTGACCGTCATGGGCATCTGGAACGGGCGGAACGTATACATTGAGAAATCCTACCTCCGTGCGGTGTTTGTCGATATGGCAGACGGCGGCGCGGCGGCAGTCGTGAATCCGCAGAATCCGGACCGCGGCACCTACGGATATGCGGACAGCGCGTTCCGCATTCACTGCACTGCATCGGCGGACGACGTGACGATGTTCACCTCCCGCGGCGCGTTCCCCGTGGAAACGGTCGCGTTTTCTGTCAATGATGAGGGAAGAACAGCGGTCATCTATGTCCCCGTGACGTTCGGCGCGGCGGCAGAGGTCGTTCTGGATATGGAAGAAAAGAACCTGCGCGACGTTCTGTGTGTGCCGGAAACCAAATCGGGAACGGTGTCGAGACTGTCTGCGGGCGGCGTAAGCGGCACAGCGGCGGCAGTCGTCAACGCACAGGCAGTCACGGTCGTGACAACGCCCCGGGCGGCGCACGCGGTCAAACGCATTGACCTCTGGGTCAAGGGCACGCTCCCCGACGGCGCGTATGCGGAAATTTCGTACAACGGAACCGTATCGACCATTGCATGGACGGTTACGGATGACTTCACCCGACTGACCGGATGGAAGCGCATTTCCCTTGACACAACGGCACTGGACAAAAACGGCATCCGCGATTTTGAGATTAAAACGCTCCTTGCTTCCGACAGCGGCGAAAAATTCAAGCTGACGGTGGATGATCTGCTCTACCACTTCGGCGACGACCTTGTGACGTTCACCGACATCGGCACATCCTGGGCAAAGGAAAGCATTCTCACCGTCGCCCGCATGGGCGTGGTCGGCGGCATTCCGCAGAACGACGGAACGTATACGTTCAACCCCACGGGACTGCTGACCCGCGCGGAATTTGCGAAGATGATCTGCGTTTTCGCCGGACTGACCGTCCCCGAAGCACCGACCGCAGAGGAGCTGTATCCGTCCTCCGGTACGCCGGATGAGTCTGCCGACGAAGCAGAGGAAACCGCAGATGAATCTGCCGCAGATCCTGTCGAAACTACCGCAGAAACCACCGCTTCTGACACGGTTTCTTCCGCGGAAACAGATTCCCCTGCGGAAACAGAACCCACCGCAGAACCCACCGCGGCAGTCGCAGTTACCCCCTACCTGCCGTTTGCAGATCTCGCAGACATCCCCGAATGGGCGCTTCCGTACATCAAAGCCGTCACCGAGGCAGGTCTGATGAAAGGCAAAACCACCGGGGAGACCGATGCGGACGGCAATCCCATCACCCGCTTTGCGGCGACCGATACCATGACCCGCGCCGAGGTCATGCAGGTGCTCGGCGCACTCCTTGATACCGGCACAGCCGATGCCCCTGCCACGGCGTTCGCCGACGATGCCAAAATCCCCGCATGGGCACGCGCAAACATCACCGCGTGCGTGAACGCAGGCATCGTCTCCGGCTTTGACGACAACACCATCCGCCCGATGGCGACCATCACCAGAGCCGAGATCGCGACGCTGTTGGTCAGGGTGAATGTGGTGCTGTGATTGTAATTTGCATTCAATTTATGGAACAACCGAAAATGAGGAACAAAATCCATGAAAAAACGGATAAGGAAAAAACGAAAAATCATCTGTACACGGCGTTGTTCATCATTGCATTGGTCATCGTTGTCATTGTGGTCGGATTTTTTCTTGTGATATTGATACTGAACATACTGCTTCATATGGTGTTTGGTGAAAATCCGATCCTTTGGGGTATATAAACAGAATTGCCGCAGGCACACACATCCGCGCCCTGCGGCAATTTTCGTTATTCAACGGAACTACACTTATCCCAGCATCTCCAACAACTCATGCCGGACGGAATCAAGCAGTGCCGCGGAGGGGTCGTAATCGTCAAAGCTGCGGCAGACGCGGTCGATGAGGGCGACGGCGCACGCACGGTCTCCGAGCAGGGAAAACAGCTCGTAATCGTAGGCACCCAGTCTCTGGGCGTGTCCGCGGACGGCGTAATACGGGCGCTTGTCGTCGGGGTCGAAATCGTATCCGTTGTAAACGCAGAACGAGTTTCCGGGCGGATAGGCTCTGCCGTCCGCGATGCGGTAGCAGGTTTCCCCCGGCCCCTCCGGATTGTGCAGATGGTATCCCCAGTGCAGAAAGCCTTTGGCACCGTATTTGTAGCACAGCCACATCGGCAGGCGGGACACGGTCAGCGGCAGGTCGAGAATGCGGTTCATCGTCGCGCCCGCGGGGAATCCGCAGGTGTAAAGCCAGATCTCCTCCCCGATGTCCTGCAGTTTACGGTAATCTTCGATGTACTTTTCATAGACCGCCTGCTTGACCGCCCAGACGTCGATCGCGCCGCCGATGTCGGTCGTTTCGACCGGGTCGTGAATCTTCACGCCGGGCATCCGACTGCGTGCGATGCCGGACAGTGCGCGGTAGGACAGGCTGTTCGGGAACTGCGGTTCATCGACCAGACACTGCATATACTGTTCCTGCCATCCGTTTCTGCACACGGATTCCCACGCGCGGGTGAAGTAAAGCTTCAGTTGCCGATAACCCTCAATGGACGACGTGCCGACGTCTCTGTCCCAGAGAAGATACTGCTCCGGCTCATCCCAGACCCGGAACCGCGCGACAAAGCCGCCCATGATGTATTTGAAACCCATTTCCAGCGCCAGCCTGCCCACGAACTCCGCACCGGAAAAGTCAAAGTCGATGACATTTCCGTCCGCATCCCGCACCGGAACACCGGAGGGAATCATCAGATAGTCGTTGCGCATATCAAGCTCGTTTTCAAGATATGCCCGGAGCACGTCGCGGTAAGCATTGGAATATTGTTCCACGCCGTTCTGCGCGGCGAGGGTATCGTAGTAGATCCAGTTGACCATGTGGAACTGTGCGTGGGAAAGCGGCGGAACGACGGTCTGATAGATTTTCAGTGAGACAGGCAATGTCAGCACTTCTCCGCCGACCGTCAGCATGATCGCACCGGTATAGGTACCGGGAACAGTGTCCCGCGCCACATTGACACGGACATAGAATGCCGCTCTGCCGTTTTCCGCTGTGGTGAGGACAGAATTTCTGTCAAGCGGCCGGCAGACCTCGTAGACATCAAACGGCGCGCGGCGCGTGACAAAATGCTTTACACTTTCGTAGTCGGTGGTGGTCATCGTCGTCGCGGCACTGTTCTCACCGACGTGCGCAGGCAGCAGCTGCTCCACGGTCACGGATACACCGTCGGGCAGGTCGGCAGTCACACAGACACGGTCACCGAGGGCGATTTTGCGGTCGGTCAGCACCTGAAAGCAGGTGTCCATGCCGCGCGCGGAATACAGCACGGCGGTATTCGGGATGCCTTCCGTCTGCGTGAGCGGTGTGTCGGGATAGACCCATTCGTTTGCGGAAAAGATCCGGTAATTCATAATGCACCTCTTTATATCAAAATATCCCCGCAGAGATGCGAGGATATTTCTATCAAATGCTTACTTGTTTAAGAAACCAAGCTCGGTCTCGACTTCGTGACCGCATTCGACGGAACGGATGATACCGTCGATGATCGCCTGGTTGTAGAGGATCTGGGAGGTCGGGATGGGCGCGGTGCCGCCGTTGATGACCGCATCGGTGAACGCCTTGACCTTGCAGTAGAACAGGTTGGACTTGACGTCGTTGCCCGTCGGGATGATGGTGGAGGTGGGCTTGCCGCACATATCGTGGTACAGGGTGATCTGACCGACCGCGCCGTCCCATGCGCCGCCCCACAGCTCGAGGTTCGGCTGCTTGACCTTCAGACCGGCATCCTTGCCGAGGAACAGGAAGTCGCCGGTGGTGTCCATGTGCATTGCCCAGCTCATACGGAAGTCGAGGGTGATGCCGCCCTCCAGACGGATGAATGCCGCGGAGAAATCGTCAACGGAGAAGCGTTCGGATTCGCCGTAATACTTCGGGTTCTTGCCGAAGTGGTCGTATGCAACGGCGGAAACGGTCAGGGGCTTCGGATAGCCGATGGAGTTCATCGCAAAGTCGAGTGCGTAACAGCCGATGTCAGCCAGCGCGCCGACACCTGCGGTCTTCTTTTCGATAAAGGTGTTGCCGGGAATACCACGTCTTCTGCCGCCGCCGGTCTGGACATAGTAGACATCGCCGAGCGTGCCGGAGGAGATGATCTCCTTGACCTGCTGGAAGTTTGCGCCGTAACGGGGCTGGAAACCGATGGTGAGGATCTTGCCGGACTTCTTTTCGGCTTCGTAGATCGCCTGCGCTTCCTTCATGTTCAGGCACATCGGCTTTTCAAGCAGAACGTGACAGCCTGCTTCCAGTGCTTCGATGGCACAGACCGCGTGCTGGGTGTTGTAGGTACAGACGGAAACCGCATCCAGCTCGCATTTGAGAAGCTCGGTCGCGGATTCAAAATCCTTTGCATTTTCCAGACCGAATTCGTCAAGGAACTTTCTTGCCTTGCCGGGAATGATGTCCGCGCCGCCGACGATCTCCACCTCCGGGATCTCCAGATACGCTCTCATGTGTGCGTGTGCAATGCCGCCGCATCCGATAATACCGACTCTTAATTTCTTTTCCATTGCTTTTTTCCTTTCGTTTCATGGAACTTTTTGCGGTGCGGAGCGCAAAACCGTCTCCGACCACGTCTTTGTATCTATTGTACCATGAAATGGATGAAATTGCAAGTGGAACGGCGAAAAAAGTTGGGGATGGAGGGAAAAATTTAGTGTTGCTTCTCTTCCGACACCGCCGCACGCAATAATTCCTCTCTTGCAAATCCGCACAGCTCTTCTGCCGCTTCCTGCGAATACGCATCCGCGATGATGCGGAAATTCTTTTCCCTTGTCGCCACCACGCGCACGGAAGAACCGTCTTCCCGGCGCAGGATCACACCCTCCACGGACGGCGTGAACGCATTTCGGTCGGCAATGCGGCGCAATGTCGCGGTCGCGGCGCAGGCGGGGGCGGTCGTGCTCACGCGGGCAGTGGTAAGGGGGTGGGGATGAGAATGGGAGGAAGAACTGCTGTCGGAAGCGAGATGCGTGAGGGGGAGACGGGCAAGTCCGTCGAGGGACAGAGCGGTGCGGGACAAGAGTGTGACGAGCCGCAGACCGAGCAGAACACCGTCCTCTGCCTCCTGCGATGCCATGCGCCGGGCATACCGCGCGGCGGAATCGTCGCCGTTGCCATCTACGGCATGGCTGTCTCCGCCCGGCAGATTGGCGGACAGCGACGGGGTCTGCGAATAACGGCACGCGGCATCGGGGATGTCGGGCGCGGTCACGGGCAGGGAAAGCACCGCATCTGCGCCGGTTTGCTTCATTTCGCCGCGTGGGGTCGGAAACCCAAGCACACTTGGGGCTCCAAGCGTGTTTGATATACCCGGATGAATTTCCGGAAAATGCCGGGATGCGGCGAGCAGGGAAACGATCTCCCAATGGGAAAACCGGCGGGAACGCGCGCGCAGATCCACCGCGTACAGCGGAACAGCGGGGGTCTCATCCGCAGAGCCGTCCGCATTCCGGGACCCGTCCGCATTGCGGGACCCGTCCGCATTGCGGGACAAGGTGAGAAGCAGAGGGGCGGCGGCGTGTTCCCGGTGTCCGGCGGCAGACAGAAGGGCGGCAAGCAGACGGTCATCGGGGGAATCCCCGCAGACAAAGGAGACCGGGCGTACAGGATCGGCGGCTTTGGCGGCGTATCTGTGCAGATACGCTGTGTTCAGCGACTGCGCGGACAGGGGGGCGGGGCGCGTGACCCGCGTGACCATCGGGGCATTCTGTGCTGACGGTACGTTTCTGCGGTTCAGCGCATCGGCAAACAGCGCATCGAGCGTGCGCTCACATCCCCTGTCGGGATGAAGACCGAGGTCGTCGTACAACGCCGCTGTCGTCCGACCGCCCGAATGTGTCAGAAGCACGCGGAAGACGGGTGTCTCACCGATACTGCCGTTTGTTTCCGACAGCGCGGAGAGCGCGCCGCTTCGACTGAGAAACGGCATCCGCACGGCAGAGGAGGAGACCGCCTCCGTCACCGACACGGCTTTGATTTCGGCGGCATGGGGGGAGCAGGCAATCGTCTCACAGAGGAGATTCTGCGCCGAACAGAGGGACGGGATTTCCGCATCCCGCGCCAGAAGCAGGATAACACCCGTTTTATAGGCATATTCCGCCAGAGCCGCGGCAAACGCGGTGCAGACCGGAATCTCCGGCACGGGGGTAGTGTGGCGGGAAAGCGCATATCCTGTATCGAGCAGATACGGCGCAAGACGGGCGGTGTCGTCAAAGCGGCGGTGCGTGTTCGGAGAATGGGAAAGAGCAGAAGCGCGGTTCTCTCCCCCTTGTGCGTTCTCAAAAACGGGAAAACCGTCCGTCTCTGCCGTCACTCTGCCGCCTGCCGGAACGCGGGTTCCGCACACCAGATGCGCATGACTGTCAATGACAGCACCCTCTCCGACCACGCATCCTGCTTCGATGACCGCCATCTCCCCGACACGGACATCCCGGCATAAAATGGAGCCGGACACTGATGCTCCCGCGCCCAGCACCACGCCGTCAAACAGAACACTCTGCCGCACCGATGCGGTGGAGGGAAGAAAGCATCCCCGCCCGATGCAGCTGTCGGAAATGTAAGGCGGAAGCAACACGCGCGACGGGGAAAATCCGGGAATCCGCCCCGCCGCCATGTCAAGACAGCAGTCGAGATACGCATCAAACGACCCGATGTCGCACCAGTAGCCGCCCGAGAGAAACAGCTTCATTGGCACCCCGTCCGAGAGCGCCGCCGGAAAAATATCCTGCCCGAAGTCCAGCGCCCGCCCCGGCAGAATGCGTTTCACAAACGCGGACGACAACAGATAGATCCCCGTGTTCACCGTGTCGGAAACCGCTTCCGCCGCAGACGGCTTTTCCGAGAAGCCGATGATGTTGTCCGCACGGTCGGAAAGCACCACCCCATATGCTGACGGGTCGGACACCCGCACGCAGAGCAAGGTCGCACCGATATGGGAACCGCCGCTTTTATGCAGCCGCAGAAACGCATCTGTGTCAGCTGTGAAAACCGCATCTCCGCTCAATACGAACGCATCCGTGTCCTCCTCCCGTGCAAACGCATCCCATGCCGCGCGTACACTTCCGGCGGTACCGAGAACGTGTCCCGTTTCGTCCGCATAAAACAGCTGTATCCCGCGATACTGCTCACCGAGTGCCTGCCGCAGATTGTCCGCACGGTAGCGCACGGTCAGCACGGTACGGGTAAAGCCCATGTCACAGAGCGTGTCGAGAATGCGGCAGACAGCAGGTATCCCGTCCACGGGAATCAGAGGTTTGGGCATGGTGTCGGTGATGGGGCGCAGACGGGAGCCTTCGCCGCCCGCCATGATAATGGGCAGAATGGTGCCAAGATCGGATGACATAGGAGTTTCCTTTCTTCCTTGCGTGAAAAATTTTCACTTATTTTTCATTTTATTATAGACATTCGGCGCGATTTGTGGTATACTTATTAAAATCAGATATATCCTTGAAAGGAGCTGAAAATCATGAATCGATCCACTTCGTTTGACCTCCGGGCTCTGTGTGCGGAGACCCGTGTTCCCGCTGAGGGTACTATTGCGCGGCACTGGTACCGTGCCAAGGGATATGATGCGCACAAAGACGACGAAAATGTCATCGCCCGTGCGTATGCCATAGGCTCGCTTTTCACAGAACACGAAAAGGTGATCTACGACAACGACCGCATCGCCGGTTCCCAGCGCGGTTTGTTTGCGCCTCTGACAAAGGAACAGGTGCAGTGGGCGGATGCCGTCTGTGCGCCGTATCCGGAACGCGGCTTCCATACCAATTATGACCATTATGCGGCAAATTATGCACGCTTTTTATCGCGCGGTGTGGACGGAATCATCGGCGACATCAATGCATCGCTTGCAAAATACAAAGACGATGCCGAAAAAACAGCATTCCTCACTGCCGCCCGCATCACGATGGAAGCCTTTTCCGACATGGTCGCAGGTTATGCCGATGCCTGCCGCAAAAAGGCGGAAGCCTGCAATACCCCCGACGAACAGGCGCATTTCTTTGCCATGGCAGGGGTGTGTGACAGCGTTGCGCACCATGCACCGACGACATTCCGCGAGGCTTTGCAACTTGTGTGGCTGAATTATCTCAGCTTTAATTATGAGGGACGGTACGCGATGGCGTTCGGGCGGATGGATCAGTATCTGTATCCGTTCTATGTAGCGGACATCGAAGCCGGTCGGACAACGGAGGAAGAAGCCATCTGCGACCTTGCATCCGTGTTCATCAAAATCGGCGAGCGGCGGACGTTCTTCGGCGGCGACGACGTGTCGAACATTGCCATCGGCGGTGTCAGACCCGAGGACGGCAGTGATGCGACAAACGCTTTGTCCTATCACATTCTCGAAGCGGTCAGACGCTGCTTCATCCCCGGCCCCAACCTTTCCGCGCGCCTGCACAAGCATACCACGCCCGAATTCATCGACGCCTGCCTTGCCGTCATCGGAACGGGACTCGGGTATCCCGCATTGATGAATGACGACGTGAACATTCCGGCGCTTCACCGCATGGGCTATTCGCTGGAAGACTGCCGCGACTACTGCATGGTCGGCTGTATCGAGAATTTCATCCAGGGGAAACAGCCCGCGTGGTCGGACGGCCGCTTCAACACGCCCGTGTATCTGGAATACGCCCTGAACAACGGCTGTTCTCTTCTGGACGGTGTCAAGCGCGGCATCGAAACGGGCGAGCCGGATTCCTTTGCTACGATGGAGGACTTCATGGCGGCGTTCACCGAACAGCTCCGGGTCGGTGCAAAGGCGTATGTCGAAAACTTCAACCGCGCAAACTTCATTCCCGATTCCGAAAATCACCAGTCGCCGTACCTGTCCTGCTTCTGTGACGGCTGTATCGAGTCCGGCATCGACATCAACCGCGGCGGCGCGAAGTACAAGTCCGCCCATGGTGCGTGCGGCATGGGCATTGCCACCGTTGCCGACTCTCTTGCCGCCATTGAAAAGCTGGTCTTTACCGAACATAAGCTGACCCTCGGTAAACTGCGCGATGCGCTTGCGGCAGATTTCGCGGGATACGAAGACATCCGCCGGATGTTA
>JAFUPC010000025.1 GCA_017481495.1 Clostridia bacterium | reverse complement strand
TTTCGTTTGTGTTGCTTCTCGGAACCGAAAAAAACAGCAGCATTTCCAAAAGCTCGTGCGTCTGGAAGCTGCTGTTCTGATGGTCCTCTGATGCAAGGAAGCGCTCACGCATCCGCTCTCTGTGTCCGTCGTGAAGATGGGCCTTTTTGTTTTCTTTGTTATCTTTTTCAGATTTCATGGTTTTGTCCCCGTATATTATGTAAAAATAAAATGGTCACTGTCGTTATTATAACATAAAATGGGGAAAATTTCAATTATTTTGTGAAGAATCTGTAACATTTCGTTTTGTATTATAATTATGAGAAAAGAAGAGAAACAGAATTGTGCGAAATAGATAAATCAAAAAACATGAGTCAGCAGTGCATTGATGATTTTGGGTATTAAGAAAATTATTTGTGGGATTTTATATTTCAATATTTGCATCGCTCCTGTTCTGATTTCCTGAAAAATTTTATTTTATGAAAATCTCCGGAACCCCTTGCGTTTTTTTCATATATATGATATAATTTCAATATCGAAACCCACGAAAGGATACAATATATGGAACCCTCGAAAGTATACTATTCTGACCTGCGGGCAAAGCCCGGCATGAATCTGCTGCAGAAGCTGGAAAAGCTGATGTATGCGGCAGGAATCAAAAACATTGATTTTGAAAACAAGTATGTTGCCATCAAACTGCATTTTGGCGAACCCGGAAACCTGGCGTTTCTGCGGCCGAACTGGGCGGAAACCGTTGCGCGTGTCGTAAAGGACCTCGGCGGCAAGCCGTTTCTGACCGACTGCAACACACTGTATGTCGGCGGACGGAAAAATGCGCTCGACCACATTGATTCCGCTTACAGAAACGGTTTCACGCCGTATGCGACCGGATGTCATGTCATCATCGGCGACGGTCTGAAAGGGACGGATGAAGCACTGGTTCCTGTTGCGGGCGGCGAATATGTAAAGGAAGCCAAGATCGGACAGGCAATCATGGATGCGGACATCGTCATTTCGCTTAACCACTTCAAAGGACATGAATGCACTGGTTTTGGCGGCGCGCTGAAAAATCTCGGTATGGGATGCGGTTCCCGTGCCGGAAAAATGGAAATGCACAGTGCGGGCAAGCCGTTTGTCGATGCGGATGCCTGCATTGGATGCGGAAAATGTATCAAAATCTGCGCCCATGATGCACCGAAGATCACGGACGGCAAATGTTCCATCGACCACGGTAAGTGCGTCGGATGCGGGCGCTGTATCGGCATCTGCCCGACGGATGCGGTTCAGCCCGGTATGGATGAAGCGAACGACATTCTCAATTACAAGATCGCGGAATACACCAAAGCGGTGGTGGACGGCAGACCGCATTTCCACATCAGCCTTGTCATCGACATTTCTCCCAACTGCGACTGTCACGCGGAGAACGATGCGCCCATCGTTCCCGATGTCGGTATGTTCGCATCGTTTGACCCCGTTGCGCTCGATGTAGCGTGTGCGGATATGGTCAACAAAATGCCGCCCATCGAAAATTCCCAGCTCGGTCATATGCCCCATGTCCACGGCGACCACTTCACCGATTCCGCTCCCACAACCAACTGGCGCGCCTGCGTGGAGCACGCCGAAAAGATTGGCATCGGTTCGCAGAAGTACGAGCTGATCAAAGTTTAAGCGTAACATACCATGCAGGAACCAGCCGCCAACACATATGACCTTTCCGCTGTCATTGCCTATATTGAAGACCATCTGTGCGACGACAAGCCGGGGGTTCTTGACAATGCGGCGCTGGCGGGGACTGCCGGCTATTCGCCGTACCATTTTCTGCGCATTTTCCGCCGGGTGACGGGTATGACACCCGCACACTACATCCGCCGCCGCAGACTGACGGAAATCGTCAAACACATGGCGCACGGGATCCCGCTGTCGGAAACGGCGTTCCGGTACGGATTCAATTCGGGCGAAAACTTCACCCGCGCGTTCCGTGCCGAGCATGGGATCCTGCCGACGGAATTCCGCGCGGCGCAGTGCAGTCTCCGTCTGTGGGAGCCGTTTTCCCGGGAAACGGAGCAGCCTCGTCCCGTGGTGTCGCTGTGTCACAGGAATCCGTTTTCCGTCACCGCGTACCCGTGTGACGAAGATTTTCCGCCGCGGTTCTGGAACCGGTACAATGCAAGCGGAATGTCCCGCACCCTCTCCGGCGGGGAAACGGTTCCCGACTGGGGCGTGATGCGGTATGAAGCGGAAAAGGGAAGACTTGCCTATTACATCGGTATCCGTTCAGAATGTGCGCGGGGAGACACGCGGGGAACGGTGTCCGTTACAATGGACGGCGGTCTGTATGCGATTTTCGATACGCCGCCTGCCACCCCGCACGATTTCGTTGCCACAATCCACCGGACATGGGATTATATCGCCGATGTCTGGCTTCCGGAAAACGGCTTTGCGCGCACGGGCGGTTATGAAGCAGAGACCTACATCGAGCAGAGCCGGACGTATTCGGAGCGCATTTATATTCCTGTTAAAACACTTTTATAATCATAAAATTTTAATCATCCGAAAGGAAGCTTTTGCATGACAAAATGCTGAACTGCAAAAGCGATGGTACAAAACCATGAGAATCTGTATTCCGATCCCCTGTTTTTTCGGCGGCATGGACTTCTGTGATGCCCTCCGCCGCACCGCCGCGCTCGGCTTTGACTGCGCGGAAACGTACAACTGGAAAGGTCTCGATCTTGACCGTGTCCGCGAAACGTGTGCGGAAACCGGCGTGGAACTGCTTTCCATGTGTACAACGGAATTCCGCATGACGGATCCCGCATACCGCGGCGCATGGCTGGACGGTCTGAAAGAATCCTGCGAAGCCGCGAATCGTGTCGGCGCGACGAAGCTGATCACGCAGGTCGGTCAGGACACCGGCGAGGAACGCGCAAAGCAGCACGCCGCCATCGTCGAGACCCTGATACAGGCAAAGCCGATTCTGGATGCGCATAAAGTGACTGTCATGATCGAACCACTCAACACACTTGTCAATCATCCCGGCTACTATCTGTGGCAGGCGACCGAAGCGTTTGACATCATCCGCGCGGTGGATTCGCCGTATGCAAAGGTCGTTTATGACATCTATCATCAGCAGGTCATGGAGGGCAACATCATCCCGAACATTGTGAACAACCTGGACTGCATCGCCCATCTGCATTCCGCAGGGCATCCGGGACGTATCGACCTGCAGTTCGGCGAAAACGACTACAAGTTCATCTGGAAAAAGGTCGATGAAGCGGGCTACACCGGCGCCTGCGGTCTGGAATATCATCCCACGATGGAGGCAGAGGAGTCCCTGCGCACGTTCCGCAGACTCTATCTGGATTAAGCGGTCATGGAATATCAGATCAGTTATACTGTAAATAACAAAATTTCCGTCCCGGCACTGGAAAACACAGCGCTCGACGGGGAGATCGGTGCACGGTTCGACCGGTTTGCCCACGAGCGACTGTGGGGAGAATTTGCAAAAAAAGAGATTCTGCGCGAAGCGGAGGACTGTTTTCGGGATCAGTACGATGACGAATATGTCGCCGGAATGTGGCGCGGGGAATTCTGGGGCAAGCTGATGCTGTCCCTGGTTCGCACGGCGCGCATGAAGAACGATGCGGACATCCACGAAACCGTCCGCGCATCCGTTTACCGGGTGCTGTCGTTCCAAAGAGAAGACGGCTACCTGTCCACCTACCGCGACAATGAGAATATTTTCCCGGCAGAAACGGAAAAAGCCCGCCGTCAGATGGGCTGGGACTGCTTTTACAACTGGAACATCTGGGGACAGAAGTACACCCTCTGGGGTCTTCTGGAAGCGGCGCAGTATCTGGATGACGAACACGTTCTCGCCTGTGCCGCACGGATGGCGAACAGTCTGCTTGCCACGGTCAAAACGCTTGGTGCAAAAATCCGCGACGTCGGTTCCATGCACGGCATGGCGGCGGGTTCCATCATCAAGCCGATGCTCGTTCTGTACCGTCTGACGGGGAAGCGGGAGTATCTCGATTTCTGCATTTCGATTGCAGAAGATTGGGACGATGCGGAAAACGTCATGCCCAATCTCATCCGCAATGCAAAAACGGACGTCTCGCCGTCCCACTGGTATGACCAGGACAACGGGTATTATGCAAAGGCGTATGAAATGATGTCCTCCTATGACGGTCTGTGTGAGTTGTACCGTGTCACGGGAGAAACGAAATATTTCGAGGCGGTCACAGGACTTTGGGAACTTGCATACAAATATGAAAGCAATATTCTCGGCAGTGTCGGCTATTGCGAACGCTTCTACGATGCGGCGGATTATGCGGACGGTGCAACGGAGATCTGTGACGTCCTGCACTGGATGCGGCTGTGCCATGAGCTGTTCCGGCTGACGGGTGCGCCGAAGTACATGGATGCGTTTGAAAAGGCGTATCTGAATGCGTTCCTTGCGGGCATTTATGCGGACGGAAAAAACGGCGCGTTCTTTGTCCGCGGCGCGGGACGGCACTGGGATGCTGAGCCGCAGGTCGAGACGAAATATCAGCACTGCTGTATCAACAATGCGGCAAGAGGCTTTGCCAACGCCGCGGAATCCGCGGTCACGCGCCCGGCAGACAGGGAAGACCTCTATGTCAATCTGTATTTCCCCACGCGCACGCGTTTTGAAAATGCAGACGGCAGTGTTACGAGTGTCCGTGTCGGAAGCGGTTATACGGACAAGGGATTTCTGCCCGTCGTCCTGCGCGGCGCAAAACCCGGCACAACGCTTTATCTGCGGGTTCCGTCATGGTCGTCGTACATCGCCGTTGACATTCTGAGCGCGGACGGTGAGAAAACGTATTACAAAACGCCCGGTACCTACGCGGCGATTCCCGTAACCGATGCGGAAATGACGATGCGCGTGTTCTTTGATATGTCCGTGCGCATTCTCGATCCGGTCTGCAATTACCGCAGAACGGGTGCATTCTGTGAGCTTCCGCCGGATGACTACCACCGTCAGCGCTGGGTGGATGCCGGAAACGGTGTCTGTGACCACGGCGCGATGCTGTCCCACCCGATGTCGGTCGTGTGGAGGGGGCCCGTGCTTCTAGCGCGTTCCAAGTTCATCGGAAGCACGGAGGAGGAAATGTTCTCCGGCGAAACCATATACGGAAAAGAACGCACGGCGACGGCTGTTGTCATGCGCCATGACCGGATGCTGTGTATGTGCCGCATCAGCGTGAACTGCGGCGGGGAAGAGAAGAGCTATGTCATGTGCGACTACGCTTCCGCCGCCAACCGTGAGACCACGGACGGACGGTATTTCTCGGTCTATCTCTGATTCTGATGCAAAAAATACCGTACCTTTTCCCGGGTGCGGCGTTTTTTTCGGATTTTTTCCATTTCCGGAACTTTTTTTGAAATTGCCCCAACATTTCCGTTTTCCGATCTGCTATTATATATGAAGCTTCAAAAAACAACGAAAGACCGGCGAGGACAACATTCATGGATGAGTACATTCTTGCAAAATACGCAAAGAAAATCTACGGATTTGCGTATTCCAAAACAAAAAACGAACAGGATGCCGAGGATCTGTCACAGGAAATTCTGCTCGATCTGTTCCGCATCAAAGTGTCTCCTGCCAACATTGCGGATATGGACGGATACATCTGGCGTGTATGCAGATATGCGTGGTCGAATTTTTACCGCCGGGAGAAAAAGCACTGGCAGGTATATGCAATGGAAGGACTGCCCGATCTGCGCGACGACGACATGACACCGGAGGAAGCCATCCTTGAGGATGAGCTTTACCGCACTCTGCGCCACAAGATCATGCACCTGTCCACGATGCGGCGGAAGATCACCATCCTGTTCTACTATGACGGTCTGCCGGGAGACACTATCGCCGAACGGCTCGGAATCGCGCCTGCGACGGTGCGGTGGCATCTGGCGGAATCCAAAAAACTGTTAAAGGAGCAAATGGAAATGGAAAACAGAATCTACACCCCGAAAAAACTGAAGGTATATTTCTGCGGAAATGCAAACGACGGCAGACTTGCCGGACTACGTGACGATCTGCTGGTGCAGAACATCGCCATTGCGTGCGCGGAAAAAAGCCGCACGATAGAGGAGCTGTGCGACACCATCGGCTGTGCGGCGGCATATGTCGAGGAGAAACTGCCCGCTCTGCTCGACATGGGGTATCTGCGGAAAACAGGAAATCGCCTGCGCACGACGTTTTTTATCCGCGATGCGGAATTTGTGTGCGCAGTGAAGGATTATGAGCGGGAAGCACTTCTGCCGCTTGCCGATGCCGTGTACCGCGTGGTGAGGGCGCATCTTGATGACATCCGCAGAATCGGGTTTGCCGGATGTGACGCGGACGAAAATCTCCTGCTCTGGGATTTCACGACCATCGCGGCGCACGATTATATGAACCGCAACACCCCGGAAAGCACCGCGGAGCAGACACCCTTGCGGGGCGACGGAAGCCGGCACTGGATTGACGCATCGTGGTGTGCGGACGATATTCTGGAAGCGTGCGAGGGCATTGATGCGGCACTGTACGACTATATCCGGTTTTCGGGCGGCATTGCCGGATGCCATGTGGGAACGGACAAGGTGACACTGCAGCATTTCGACCCACCGGTCATCGACGGCGACCGCAATACCGGTATGGGATTATTGGAACAGCTTGCAAGTGCGGCACAGCAGGCGCGGGACGGCGTTTCGGAGGACGACGGACAGAAGATGCTTTTGACCCGGTGTATTAACAACCGGTGCGCGGAAATGGTAGACGGAAAAGTGAAGATGCTGGTTCCGGCGTTTGATGAGGCGCAGTACGCGGCGTTCCGTCGGCGGTTTGAGGAAACGGTCCTGCCGGAGATCGAAGCGGCGGTGCCCGAAACCCTGCCGGCCGATTATGCGGCATTCGTGTCCTCCCGCCTGCCAAAGGACCTTGACCCGGCGGAAAAGGCGTTTGCCGGAAACCGGTTCTATATGCCGAACGCCGTGACCTATCTACTGTACAAATCGGGAAAGCTTTCCATGCCCGCAGAGGATGAAAAGAATGCGGTCGGAACGGTGATCTGGGACAGATAAAATTTCAAAACAGGGGTGCTTTGCGTGGCACCTCTGTTTTATATCCGAACAATTCAGAAGCACTGCTCCGTGCGCGGTGTGAAATCGGACAAAGACGGGTCGGAATACAGAACCGCCGAGCGGATACAGCGGTCGCCGTACCGTCCGCGCAGACCGTCCATCGTGCGTTCCAGTGCTTCCGTGCGCAGATGGCGGCCTATGTCAAAATCAAGAGAAAGCTGGGCGCCGTCGTCCTCCGGTTCCAGATTTGCCGCACGGACGGAAAGGGAGCGGATGGGCGTGTTATGCATATCCCAGCAGTATGAGGCACGGAACAGGGAAAACGCCGCATCCAGGATCTCCCCCGCAAGGTTGGTCGGATAGGGAACGCGGCACTGTCGGGAAAGCATCGACAGATGCTTGTCGCGGATCTCGATCTGCACTGTGCGGCACCGAAGCCGTGCGGCGCGCAGGCGGGCTCCCACGCTGTCGGATAACACGCGCATCGTGATGAAGACATCCTCATCGCTCACAAGGTCGCGCGGGGCGGTCGTGCCGTTGCCGATGCTTTTGATGGGCGGCGCGGAATCCTCCGTGCGCACAGGTGTGCGGTCGAGACCGTTCGCAAACTGCCACAGACCCGCGCCGCATTTGCCGAGCAGGGAAACGATCTGCGCAAAATCCGCCCGCGCAAGGTCACCGATGGTGTTGATGCCGTAGAGATGCAGCTGCTTTTTTGTCGCCCGGCCGGCGAAGAGAAGATCGTCCACCGGAAGCGGCCACAGAAGCTCCCGGAAGTTGTCGCGCGTGATGAGGGTCGTTGCATCCGGTTTTCTGTAGTCGCTGCCCATTTTGGCAAAAATTTTGTTGTACGACACCCCGACGGATGCCGTCAGTCCCAATTCCTCCCGGATGCGGCGGCGAATGTCGTCGGCAATCGTCACCCCGTCACCGAACAGCCGCAGACTTCCCGTCACGTCCAGCCAGCATTCGTCAATGCCGAAGCTCTCCACCCGGTCGGTGTATCCGCAGTAAATGTCCCGCGCGCGGCGGGAATATTCCATATAAAGCGCGCCGTCCGGCGGCAGGAATTGCAGATCGGGACAGAAAAAACGCGCTTCCCCGATGGTAGAGCCGGTCTTGACGCCCCGCTGTTTGGCGAGGTTGTTTTTGGCAAGAATGATGCCGTGCCGCTTTTCGATATCCCCGCAGACGGCAACGGGTTTTCCCGCAAGCTCCGGGTGCATCATGCAGGACACCGTTGCGAAAAAATTGTTCATATCGACATGAAGAATCACGGATTCCGCTTCCGTTCCCATGATCAGATTCGCCTCCGTAACACACATATGTTCTGTATACAATAAGGATACCACAGGAACGGCTGTTTGTCAATGGGTTTCGGGAAAATTCCGAACAAATTTTCTTTTTGTTCACATATTCATGGGAAAAAGACTTGATTTCTGCGCGGAAATGTGGTATACTATCATTAAGAATGGGATGGGAACAAGAGAACAGAGAACAGGGAAGGGAGAAGAGAGAGCCATGTGCGGAAGATACACAACTGACATTGAAACGGATGAGGCGGAGCTGTTCCGGATGCTGGCGCGGGCGGAAACGAATATCCCGTTGGCATCGGCGGCACAGAAAACACCCCGGGTGCTCGGGCGGGAGGTTTTTCCGTCGGAATATGCGGCGGTATTGGCACAAAACGGCACGGGCGGCGGGGTGGATGCGTTTCTGTACCGCTGGGGGTATCCCGCGGAGATCAACGGAAAAAAGCGCCTTCTCATCAACGCGCGGAGCGAGACCGCGGCGGAGAAAGCGCTGTATGCGGAAAGTCTTGTGTCCCGGCGGTGCGTCGTTCTGACCGCGGGATTCTTTGAATGGATGCACAACGGCAAAAAAGCCGACCCGAAACTGAAATACCGGTTCAACATGACCAAAACAGGCATTCTGTATCTTGCGGGGTTATATCGGATTTCCCCTACCACGGGCGAATATGAGTTCGTCATTCTGACACGGGATGCAAACGAATCCATGGCACCCATTCACGACCGGATGCCGGTGATTCTGCGCCCGGAGCACGTTGACGAATATCTCGGCGATACAAACAGCGCGGCAAAGCTTCTGTGCGAAACGCCGCCAATTCTCATCAAAAAACTGGTATCGTGATCAGGTTTCGGCGTTGTAATAGAGATACGCATCCTCCAGTGTCGGCAGGGCTTGTGTGACCGTCACGCCCTCGGACGTGTCGTCGGGTCGCTCCTCACAGAGGATGCGCAGAAGAACACCTCCGGCACTACCCGTTTCGTCGCGGGAAATGTTGATGACACGGTATTTCACCTGCATATCGCCAAGGGTGCGTTCGTCGCACGACAGATTCCAGACCTTGCCCGTCATGCGCCGGGTCAGCTCCTGCGGCGGAAGCCGGTCGATGAGATAGCCCTTTTTCAGGAGTAGAATTTCCTTTGCGATGAATTCGATGTCCGCGACGACGTGCGTGGCGATGAGGACGATCTTGTCGAACGCGATCTTTGAGATGTAATTGCGCACGGCGATGCGCTGACGCGGGTCAAGACCGGCGGTCGGTTCGTCGAGAATCAGAATGGCGGGATCGCCGAGCACCGCCTGCGCAAGAGCCAGCCGCTGTTTCATACCGCCGGAAAAGGTCTTGATCTTTTTGTCCTTTGCTTCGGACAACTCCACCTGTTCCAGAATATCCGCGATGACCCCGGCCGTTCCGGGGTCTTTTTCAATGCCTTTGAGCGCCGCCATATACCAGAGAAACCGCTCCGCCGTGAAATCGGGATACAGTCCCGGATACTGCGGCATATAGCCGAGCTTTTCCCGGAAATGGACACCCATGTCACGGACGTTTTCGGGATTTCCGGTACCGTCCGCGAACAGAATATCGCCGCCGTCCGCATCCAGATTGCCGGTCAGAATGTTCATCAGCGTCGATTTCCCCGACCCGTTCGGCCCGAGCAGGGCATAAATGCCCGGTGTCAGTTCGGCGGAAACATCATTGAGCGCGTGGGTGGATTTGTAGGATTTGTCGAGGTGGGATAGGGTGAGGGTCATGGTGGGAGCTCCTTTAGTCGACGATGCAGCATATTGCCGGAACAGAACTTATCAGTTCCTGTGAAAGATATGTACAGCGGGTACATTGCGAAATAGCATACGTTTTTTTATCACAACGTGGCGAAGTTTCTCTTACTTTATGCTCGTATACAACAGAAGTTTTAGTTTCCAGTTCGTGTCCTAAAACAGAACATAGGATTCCTTGCGTTTCATAATCCGAAGATGCTGAAAATTTTTCATTTACAAAAACAACGGGATTCTGATGTATCAGCGCGTTGGCTGTTGGGGTGCAGAGCATGACAGCGAGAGAAGCGGTCAGAATGAGTTTTGGGATGTTTTTCATTTTGTTACCTCAAATTCTCTATGATAAATGATACGGTGTTGTAGTCCGGAATAGATATTTCATATGTATAATCTTCGTGATAGAAATATAGCATATACTGGTTATCCGATGCTTTGTAAATATAAAAATCCATATTGTTATATTCGTATCGTTCGCATACCGATGGCTCAAAAAGAGGTTCCTTGTGATACAAATATATCCCAATATCAAAATTCGTATTATAAGTAAAGAGCAACTGCTTTTGATTATCGGATGTCATTGCATATATTTTCTCCAGATATGTATTTTCCGGCAAATTTTCCGGATACAGAATTTCCACGTTTTCGTTTTCATACATTTCATCCATAGAATTATATATGACGGAATTGACTAGGGTATGTGTCTCATTTCCGACAGAGACGGTTGTTCCTACAGGTAAATGAAACAATTGATAATAAATATCAGCAAACGCCGCATTGCTGCTGTACGCCGTGACAGCGACAATCGAAATTACCACCAGAAAGCAAGCCGCGATCGCCGCCCATTTTCTGAAAGAACGGTGTTTGTGCGGACGGTGCGCCGCGTGGAACTGTTTCAGTTTTTGGTTGACCGCATCGGCGGACAACGGGATATCATTGTTCTGTAACGCAAGGATCTGATCCACACAGCGGTCGATATATGCGGTGTCGGGTTCCGCTTTGGCAAGTTCTGCGTCGATCTGATCCTGCAACAGATTGATTTGTGAAAGATGATCGTGATTCATAGTATCAACTCCTATGGTAATACATGACGGTTTTTGGGAAAAGTAACGCGAAAACAGAAAAATTTTTCTGCGGCAATTCATTTGCGCTATTCCGCTTTCGCTTCTTTTACAAGACGGTTGAGCTTTTTCTTTAACCGTTTGGCACGCATTTTGATCGCGCCCTCGCTGGTATGAAGCTTTGCCGCAATGTCCTTGTATTTTGTTTTCTCCCGATATATTTCGTCATATAACTGTCGTTCCTCGGGGGTCAACTGTGCAAGCAGGGCATCTTTCTGTTTCTGAATGTCTTCCGGCAGGGCAGTGGCTTCGTCCGGTTCTTCGTATTTCAAATCGGAATCCGGATGTAAGATCTCATCGAGATACTGCAGTTCTTTTTTCTTTGCGCGGTAATATTCGTGCAGTTTGTTTTCGGTTGTTTTGTATAACCATCCGCCCCAGTCCGGACGGTCCGGGAGCTTGTGTCTGTTTTCCCATAACATTTCAAAGACCAGAAGCGTGATCTGTTCGGAATCGTGCGTGTTCCGGGTCTTGACAAGGCATAATCGATACAGCTTCTCATAATGATCGGCAAACAGTTTGTCAAATGCTTCAGATGTGAATTCGGCCATTGCAGTATTTACTCCCGTAGAATTTTTTATACTGACATTATACCACATATTTCTATAAAATGCAATACATAAAAATATTTCTTTTTTATGCGTTACTTTTGGAAGATTTTGTCATGTATATATAAGGAGCAAACGAAACTGCCGATCACAGGGATGTTGTGCCGTGCGGATATGATTTGCACGAAAGCTAAAAATGTCGGATATCAGACATTTGCAATCAAGAAAAGGACAGGTGAAATTGTGCATGATATACAAATATGAATTGCTCAAAATGGTGAAAAATAAATTATACATCGTAGGTCTCTGCGTGGTGCTGATCTTATCCGCCCTCATGCTCCATGCCCAATATTCCGAGGGTTACAGCTTCCAATATGGTGACGGTACAGAAGCACATTATTACGGTGCCGACTACCTCCGCTTCAACCGGGAAGTATCTGCCGATTACGACGGCAGAGTTGTGAATGACGATTTTCTCCTGGATGTTCAGGCGTTTTCGGTTGAATTTACGTTGGATCCGACCGCACCAATCATTTACGGAACATCCCTTTCCCGTTTTTATGAAAATCTTTACTCTGTACCGGAATATATCGGCACACTCCCATATTCAGCCACCGAGATCTTTGGCGAAGACCTGCCGGTCTATTATTACACCGAAAACTGGAACTGCATGCTGAACGCAGTCTGCAACATGACATTGCCGCTGCTCTTTTTCGCCGTTTTGTGTACCGCCGGGGTGTTCTGCGGGGAATATGCGAGCGGTGCGTTCTGTGTGACCTCCGTGACAAAGCACGGGCGCGGCGGTCACGCGCGGGCGAAGCTTCTGGCGGTTTTAACGGCGGTATCTGCGGCGTTCTGCATTGTGATGCTTGTGACCGTAGTGATGTTCGGCGCGGTCTGGGGGTTTGACAACTGCCTGACAGACATCCGCGTCCTGCCCCACGGTGCGTTTGTGTCGATGCCGGCGGGGATTCCGTGCATTGCGCTTCTGTTTGTTCTGCTTTTGTTTTCGTACGTTTCCGTGATGCTGGCAGCTGCTGCCGCCGCGCTTCTGTCCTCTGTCTGCCGGAATGCATATGCTGCGCTGGCCCTCTCCGCCGCGGCGGTATTTCTGCCCGAGCTTTGTCAGATGGACCGTTTTCCGGGAAAATTCTTTCCGAATGTCTATCTGCTCTGGCCCTCAAACCTGTACCGCGTGCCGATGAACGACTGGTTTTCCTATGAATGCAGTCTGCCGGTGTTCGTGTGGCTTGTGATATTGGCGGCGGTCGTGCCGGGATTGGGATTCTTGTCCGCGCGCCGGTATCAGCATCATAAAATGAAATAAAACGACGGGATCGCCTCTCGGAAAATGAAGCGATCCCGTTTTGTTATTTGTAATTGCGGTAGACCCAATTCAGGCGGCCGAGCGGTGCGGCATCGCCCTCACAGTAGAAGTCTTCCATTTCGTCGATGACCGTGGTGCTGTCCGCCCACTTGAATTCGATCGAAATTTCCTTGTAATCCGGAATCCCGAGCAGGGAAAGCGGAACCTCCACCATCATTTCGTTGCCCGAAACACGCATGGAGACCTCACCGGCGTTTTCCGTTTCCGTGCGTTCGCTTCCGGTGAAACGGACTGCTGTCAGCGTGAAATCGTCTTTGACGGTGTCGGCGATGAGATAATCGTAGCCGTACCAGCCGGTCGTGTCACCGTCGGTATTCAGATACAGCTGCATCCATGTGCTTTCGTTGTCAAACGTGGTGATGGGTGCGGCGGTCTGCACATAGAAGTACAGCGACGTGTTGTCGGAGGTGATTTTGGCTTTCACGATGTCGTTTCTGCCGGTGGTGTCCGTGTACCGTGTCTGTCCGTAACCCAGACTGTCGCGATCCTGATTGTCCCCCTGCATATCGGTATAGGTGACGATGACATCGTCCCACTGGTCGAAGTCCCCGGTCACGTTGATGGTTTTGCGCATATCCTGCACAACATCCGGAACGGCGCCGTCCAGCGCCTGAATGTTGGACGCCAGCTGCATATAGTAGTTGTCGAAATAATAGCCGCGTGTCATTTCGATGTCGCGGGAATATTCCACACCGCAGGTGTCAACGAAGTTGACCCGGTCAGAACGACCACCCATATCCGGATTCTGCCGCTGGGCGATCCATTCGTTCCAGCCGGTTACAAGGACATACGGCACGTTCTCTTTGATGGCGCGGGCAAACTGCGAGCCGAAGTTGTAGCCCCACAGATACGAGTCCTCCGATAGCTTTTCATACGTTCCGCGGTATTCCGTTCCAACGTAATAGGACAGATAACTCCGTCCGCGGTTGGTGGTGTCGCCGTAAATGCGGGAGTCGGAGAAGCAGACCGTTCCAGAATGCTGGGCAACGGAGACGGAAATGGTGTCCGCGATGCCGCTTGGATTCTTGAAAATGCGCTGTTCCAGTTCAAAATCCATCCACGGCCAGCCGCCACGCTTGGTTGCTTCCGTCGGCCACTGGTTGTAGCGGAGCGTGAAGAAATCATCCACATTCGTCTTTTTCGGCGCGATGATGAGCGGTTTTCCGTCCAGAATGTACCAAGTATCGGGGTAGAGATTCTTTGCATAGATGTTGTCGTACAGCTCCTGTACAACCGCTTCTGCGTTGGTATTGGTATAGAATACGACTTCGGGCGCATCGAAGCCCTGTTCGTTCATGGAATGGCAGACTTTCATGACCGCAAGTGCGTTGTCAAGATAAGTATACGCATTTGTCACATCAAAATACAAAAAATCCACGCCTGCCGCCGTCAGAAGCTCCATATGCTTGCGGATGACCCAGGTGTCGGAGGAATAATAGTAGCCGTACAGCGGTTCCGCAAAGAAGTGAAACGCGCCGACATCGCCCCATCCTTCATAATCGGGATCATCGGAGCCTTCGTTGGCAAGAATTTTTTCCATGTCCAGAATCCCGGGATCGCCGTGTTCTCCCATCCAGAGGAAGTAGAAAATACCGACATCATGTTCTCCGTGGTCGCCGAGCGCACCGACGGTGTGTGTTTCCGTGTCATTTTCGTAGAGCAGAATCTTATCTTCTTCGGTATACAGGGAACGGCCGAGGTCATCGGTCGCGGCATATGGGCCCGCAAGGTATTCGACATTATTCGGCACGGTATAGGAAACCGTTTCTCCGTTCAGCTGATAAGAAATGACAACGGTCTCCCCATCGGCGGAGGTCGTATAAGAAAGTGTACCCGATGTGTTGTCGCGGGTGGAAATGTCGATTTCTTTGTATTCCGGAACAGCCCAATCGCGCTGTAATGCCGCAAGCTGTGCCGCCTTTTCTGCTTCTTTCTGCGCGGTAAGCGCTGCCTGTTGTTCCTCATATGCGGACAAGGTGAACGCGCGCGCTTCTTCCTCCGTTTCAAAGAACGCAATGGCGCGGAGTGTGATTTCGTCCCCGTCGGACAGACTGCCCGCCATCGGGTCGATGCGGAGCGCGGTCAGCGTAGTACTGTCGCCGGACCATGCATACAAATCAACCACCTCCACCGTCCATTCGCCGTCGGCATGGCTGTCGTCGCCCCATGTCCAGTCCACATGGGAACCGAGGTCACCCATATTGACTCCGTCCGCGCGGGCGGCGTAAAATTCCCCGCGGATGCCTGATAAATCCGTTTTGTAGACGATGGCGGCATAGGCAAGCTTTCCGGTATTTCCGGTCGGGCAGGGAAGATGGATGATCGGGTCGTTCCCGCGTGCAGTGAAGACAACACCGTCCGCGGTTTCCCGGTGTTCCATATGATGCTCGGAATAAAGACCGGAGAGGTCTTCCTCCGACGTGAAATCAAATGTATAATACGGTGTAAAGACGACCGTATCCGCCGTGCTGTCAAGGGAAACCGTATCTGTGACGGTAACAGCAGCAGTGCCGCTGTCCGATACGGCGTCGGAATCCAACGGCGCGTTGTCCTCCTGACAGCCGGAAAAGAGGAGAGCCGATGTGAGAAAGGCGCAGAGCCAGATGCGTTTTTTCATCGTCTTATTCACCCACACGCTCACCGACCGAGAGTCCCATGACCGGCTTCAGCACTTTGCGCAGGTCTGCGGACACCGCATCGTTCAGCTCCGACAGCATACAGCATTTATCGTAGGCAAGATTCATCGCATCGTGCAGAGGACGGATGACACGGAGAATATCCTCCCCGTTCTCGCCGCCGGGAATCTCTTCCAGAAGTGCTTCGGGGGTGTCGGCGATCGGAACATCGCGGATCGCCCAGATGCATTGTGCGTGCGGAACGGCGGTGGAGACGATGCAGGGAAGTTCGGCGCGGGCATCCGCATCACGGACCGCACGGAGGGCATACCGGACTTTCACCATCTGGTCGTCAAACGGATTGCCGTAGGAAATCTCCTCACCGTCATTCATCACGGCGACAATTCCGTGTCCGCCTGCGGCTGCAAAGGATACGCTACCTTTTTCAAATTCATAGATGAAGACCGGGTCTTCGTTTTCCTTTGTCGCGTGCGTGGCAAGGAACAGAAGCGGTGCGCCGTCCGCGGTGTGCATTCGGATGGCACAGGTATCGAAGTTTTCGATGGGATTGACCCGCATCAGCTCCGCATCCACGGAAACGGGAAGTGCCGCGGAATTCATGCGGTCACCGAGCAGAAACAGCATATTGTGCAGATAATGCGCCGCCGCATTGTTGGCAACGCTGTCGAGAATATAGGTACCGTCCGCGGCACAGCGTTTGCCTGCCCAGCCGGAACCGCGCTTGAAATAGCTTTCCCGCCGCGGCCAGAGGATCTTGGTGCGCATCTGCTTTACCGCACCGAATTTGCCGTCCAGGATGTCGCGTTTCAGGGAGAGGATCGCCCGGTTGTGCGACCACTGATAACCGGAGATGATGAATTTTCCGGTCTTGTCGGACAGTGCGGCGAGCGCAACACCGTCCGTATAGCATCCGGACAGCGGTTTTTCACAGATGACGTGACTGCCGTGCTCCATCGCATAGACGGTATACGGCGTGTGGAACTGAATGGGTGCGGCGATGCAGCAAAGCTCCGCCTGATTGTGATTGTAGAATGCTTCGAGCGTGGCGTAAACGGGAATGCCGCGTTCGCAGATGCAGTCAAATTTGGGACTTTTTGCTGCCGCCGGATCGACCACGCCGACCAGACGGCACAGAGAATTGTCCATATCCGCAAGCAGTTCATCCACATATAGTGCGCCGTAACCGCCGATGCCAACGAGGACAACGGTGACGGGCTTCTGATTGATGTTGTTTTCCATTTTTCATACAGACAGCGCCGGGGGAACCGGAACTGTGCTCCTTTTATGACTTATTACTTTATATTATACCACATTCCTACGGATTGTCAAGAGAAAAGTATAAAATTATTCTCCGAAGCGGACTCCGGGGAAAAGGGCAATGTTGTCAACTTTATGATTGAGGCACATATTCCTCTGCGTTTGTAGGGGTGGAATCCCGCTTCCTTCTCCGCCCATCGTGTCTCCCATCGAACCGAGATCGGAAAGGGAAACGTGGGAAGCATTCATGAGCGCGCCGCTGTCCTTGTTCTGTCCCTAATAAGTGGACGGAACCGTACTGTCCAGCTGTCCACGGATACTCTCTGCCCGCAGAGAATAGAATTCCGCAAGCGCTTCCACGCCGGATTCGAATTCTTCATAGGTACAGAATGCGGTGGGATGCTCCTCTACATACGACGTAATTGGCCGCGTGGTGGAAGTGATCAGAACTTCGGTGTAACCGCTTTCAAAGAACAGGGAAAGAACTTCCGAAAAATATTCGTGATACGTGGCAAGATAGGTTTCGTCCGATAAAATCCAATCAAGCATCGAAAGCTGTCCGTCTTTTTTGTACAGATAATCATTGTGGATGATGGAGCCGGTATAACTGTCGAAGCTGCACAGGAAGTTGTGAACCACGAAATAGCGGGTTACCGCATCCACATCGACGACATCTTCATTGGATTCTCCGGCGGTAGGAAATCCAGCGAGGAGATCAGATGGGTACGGTCGGCTTGGCTTATCTCGTTTTTTCATTCGATTTTATCTGATTGTAAAAGTGAACGGTTCACGGGCATAATCGACGATGATTTTTTGGGTGCAGGTTTTCTGTCCGTATTAAGGAGATAACTTTTACTGTGCGAAAGTTTTGTTCATACTTATGAAAAAAGTCTTTACAAACTGACGGTAAGGTGATATAATATCTATACTGAATCTCACCGATTCCAAAGGAGCGAAAACAACATGAAAATGACATTACCCTACAAGAACCCGGTCAGTGTCGCAGGACACCGCGGGTATCCGGATCGGATTGCGGAAAATACGCGCGAGTCGTTTGCCGCCGCTGCCGACTGCGGTGTCGATATGATCGAGACCGACATCCATCTGACAAAGGACAATGTTCTTGTCCTGATGCACGACGACAAAGTTGACCGGACGACCGACAGCGTGGGACGGATTGCGGACTTTACTTATGAGGAATTGCGGAACGTCAACTGCAATCCACACGGCGCATTCTCCGAAATAACGACATTGGAGGAATTTCTGCGTTTTGCGGTGGAGCGGGATGTGATGGTGAATCTGGAAATCAAGGAATATCTGGTTCCCGGAAACGAAGACCGCTGCCGCCGCTGTGTATGGGAAACTTTGAAGCTGGTGGAGAAATACGACTGGATCCCAAAGACCATCATCAACAGCTTTGATGCGTATGTGCTCGATTATGCCGACCGTATTTCCGGCGGGAAATTTCTACTGCACGGCTTTTACCCGTATTCCATCATGCGCAATGTGGAACGCAATCCCGATGAATATCTGTACTGCGCCTGCATCTTTGACGACCGCAACGCGGACAATTACCGGTATCTCATCGAACGCGGCATCGAACCGTGGGCAGGTGCCGGTGTCAGAGAACCAGAACATTTTGAGACGTGTGTGAAGCTCGGCGCGAAGCTGTTCACCTCCAACGACCCCGGACGGGCGATGGAGATTCTGCGGGCGATTGGGAAGCATGACTAAGATTCCGCTCCAAATTCATACCGCAGGTTGAAAAATCACCCGACGATTCATACTGCCGGTGCGTTGAAATATCCCCTTACTTATGGTATAATATCGTACATACCAGAGAAAGGGGATTTTTTATGAAACTGAAAATAGCCGAAAACATCCGCCGCCACAGGCATGAGCACGGCTTCACACAGGAACAGCTTGCCGAAACACATCGGTGCATTCCGTGCGGCGGTTACGCTGATGGAAAAGATGTCGGATGTGCTGAACGAGCATACGAAAAAAGAAGAACCCAAAGCGATTCTGCCGCTTGCGCATACGGACGACATATGCTTTTTCGGGGTGTCGTTTTCTTATGGCGGGATCCTCGCCATGAAAGACGGCAGGATCGTGGAAATGGGGACGTTTGACGAGCTGATGGCGCAGAGAGGATATTTCCACTCGCTGTATACCATATCCCGAAACGAATAAATAAAAAAGGAGATTGCCGCGAAAATGGCAGTCTCCTTGCATGATTATGCGGGTTCGTGTCCCATCATGATGTCGGAAATGACATCGAGCACTTTGTCGTGACAGCCGCCGCAGCCGGTAGAGCAGTGGGTGACTTCGCGCACACTCTCGAACGCGGCGAGAACGCTGTCAAACTGTTCGTGGTCGTGCAGTGCGTCGGCGATGTCTGCGTAGGACACCTGCTTGCACTTGCAGATGAGGTAATTTTCTTTCATCGGAGCCGATTCCCCCGTTTATTCCGCTTCGACGATGTTGTCCTTGGAGACACCGCACAGGGGACATTCAAAATCGTCGGGGAGATCCTCGTATTTCGTGCCGGGCGCGATGCCGTGTTCCGGATCGCCGAGTGCCTCGTCGTACTCCCAGCCGCAGACTTCACAGATGTATTTTTTCATAACGGTAATTCCTTTCGTGTGTGTGAATATTCCGGTTTCCCGGTATGTTTTAATTATACACCAAAAAGGTAGATATTTCAAGTACTTTTCCCAAAAGATACAAATTGTTCACAAATCAATCGGCATCAGAGAATATCCCGCAGTTCATCAATATCGGCGGGGTCAGTTGCCCACGAGGTCGCAAACCGCACGACCGTGTGGGTATCGTCATACGGCTCCCAATAGCTGAACGTCACCTGCTTTGCAAGCCGCTCCATCTGCCCGTTTTCCAGAATCACGAAAATCTGGTTGGTCGGCGTTTCGGCATGGAAGCGATACCCCTTTTCGCGGAAGACTGCCCGCAGTTTCTCTGCGCAGACAATCGCGTGACGGCTGATGGACAGATACAGGGGTTCGCCGTTTTCATCTTCCGTGAACAGCGCATCAAACTGCACGCCGGTCAGGCGGCCCTTTGCAAGAAGTGCGCCGTTCTGCTTGATGGTCGTGAAAAAGCCTTTCGGGGATGTGTTTTTCTGTGGAAAAACGACCGCTTCTCCGCACAGCGCGCCGACCTTGGTTCCGCCGATATAGAACGCATCGCAGTTTGCGGCGATGTCGGACAGGGTCATGTCGGACGATGGGGAAGCGATGCCGTATCCGAGCCGGGCACCATCGATGTAGAGGGGTAAATTCCACGCTTTGCACACGGCATGCAGGGCGGCAAGGCCGTCTTTTGAATACAATGTACCGTATTCGGTCGGGTGGGAGATGTAGACCATGCCGGGGATGACCATATGCTCATGGTTTTCGTCGGTAAAAAAACGTTGCAGATACATGGACAGCGTGTCTGCATCCAACCGTCCGTCTTTGGCGGGCAGGGGGAGAACCTTGTGTCCGGAATTTTCGATGGCACCCGCTTCGTGCTGGGCGATGTGTCCCGATTCCGCCGTTATGGCGCCCTCAAACGGCCGCAGAAGAGAGGCGATGACAGTCTTGTTTGTCTGGGTTCCGCCGACAAGGAAAAAGACATCAGCATCAGGACATCCGATTGCATGACGGATCTTCTCTTTGGCGGATTCGGTATAGCGGTCGTTTCCGTAGCCGGAAAGATGCTCCATGTTTGTTTTTACAAGATGCGCAAGTACGGCGGGATGCGCACCTTCGGTGTAGTCGCTTTCAAAATATAACATCGTGATGTTTCTTCATCCTATCAGATCAAGTAAATTGTAATAATCCAACACATCAAAATCCGGCCGGATGCCGAGCGCATCGAAGAGCAGAAGCGCATCGGTTTCCGCATCGGGAGAAGCCGCCCCGCCGTAAACGCCCGCCAGATTGTACCACAGACTGCGGAGACAGAGGGCAAGGTCATACGCGCGGTCGGAAATGCCCGCCTGTCCGAGATCAAGGAATCCCGACAGCGTATCGCCCGAAAAGAAGACATTCGGCAGGCAGAAGTCCCCGTGCGAAAACGCGGGATGCTCCGTCGGGCGGTTGGCAAGCAGCCATTCATATAGCCGGTACGCATCGGGAAAACGGTGTCCGCGGTACGCAATGGGCGCACAGAGCGCGGCTTCGTCCCCGTTTTCCAGCACCCGGCGGTCAAAGGCAAGACGGTCGTCAAGCGTTGTCGTGTGCGGACAGCCGGAAACATCAAGCGACCAGACGGTTTCAAGGGCTTCTGCCAACAGTCCTGCAAGCCGGCGCGGGGCGGAAAGATAATCCCGGTCGCACGCTATTTTTCCGTTCAGGCGGGTCATCAGAAGATACTGGATGCCGTTTTCGGTGACACAGCACCGCACACGCGGCGCGGGCAGGCGGTCGTCCAGCCAGGAAAGCATCTGCGCCTCCCGCACGGAGGTCGGGTTGACAGGTTCGATTTTCAGAACGGAATCCGGATAAATGAGGACATGGGAATCCGACATCCCGACGGTGTTTTCCGAAAAAGGGAGATTGCCGACCAGCGTGACAATCTCCGGGGGAAGATGATATGTGGGTGTAGAATCAAAGATTTCTTGTTTCATATCTTGAAAAAATCAGTCTCCGAGGTATGCGCGGCGGATGCTGTCGTCAGCCAGCAATTCAGCCCCGGTACCGGTCCGGGCGATCTTGCCGATCTCCAATACATACGCGCGATCCGCGATGGCAAGCGCTTTCTTTGCGTTCTGTTCGACCAGAAGCACCGTTGTGCCCTCCGCATTGACCTGTTTGATCATGTCAAAGATGATGTTGACATATAGAGGAGAAAGACCCATACTCGGCTCGTCAAGGAGCAGAAGCTTCGGGTGGGACATCAGCGCACGGCTCATAGCGAGCATCTGCTGTTCACCGCCGGAAAGCGTGCCGGCGATCTGCTTTGCGCGTTCCTTTAAGATGGGGAAGCGCTCGTACATTTTTTCTCTGGTTTCTTCGATTTCTTTTTTGTCGGAACGGGTGTAGGCGCCCAGACGCAGATTTTCCGCAACGGTCAGCTCCTGGAAAATACGCCGTCCCTCCGGAACTTGCGCAATGCCCATCGGAACGAGCTTGTGTGCCGCCGTTTCCGTGATGTCATTGCCCATGAAAGAGACCGTTCCCGCGGCTTTGGGGATCAGATTGCACACTGCGTGCATGATGGTGGTTTTTCCGGCACCGTTCGCGCCGATGAGAGACACGATCTCGCCCTCATCGACATGGAAAGAAACGCCCTTGATGGCGCGGATGAGGCCGTAGCAGACCTCCAGATTTTCGACAGTTAATAAAGACATTGGGGCTCCTTTCTCATTCATCGCCGAGGTATGCGCGCACGACCTCCGGATTGTGCAGGACGTCGGAAACACTGCCCTGTGCCAGCGTCGTGCCGAAATTCAACACCGTCAGCTCGTCGCAGATACCGGATACGAGACTCATGTCGTGCTCGATGAGAAGTACGGTCATGTCGAAGTGGTCGCGGATGAAGCGGATGGTCTCCATCAGCTCCGCCGTTTCCTGTGGGTTCATGCCGGCGGCGGGCTCGTCCAGCAGCAACAGCTTGGGATTGGTCGCAAGCGCACGCGCGATTTCCAGTTTGCGCTGTTTGCCGTAGGGAAGATTGGATGCAAGCGTTCTGCGTTCCCCGTCCAGCCCGAACACATCAAGCAGTGCGCGCGCTTTTTCGCGCAGTTCCTTTTCTGTGCGGTAGTAGGAGGGCAGGCGGAAAATGCTTGCGAAGATGCCGCATTTTGACTGATTGCTCATGCCGACAAGGACATTGTCGATGACGGACATATTGGAAAACAGACGGATATTCTGAAAGGTTCTTGCGATGCCGCGGCGGTTGATGTCGATGGCACTTTTTCCGGTCAGGTTTTCGCCATCCAGGAAAAATTCACCGGAGGTCGGCCGGTAGACACCAGTCAGCATATTGAAGACCGTCGTTTTTCCGGCACCGTTGGGACCGATCAGACCGTAAAGCTCATTTTTCGTGATCTTCAGATTGACATCCTGTGCCGCTTTCAGACCGCCGAAGGAAATGCTCAAATTTTTTGTTTCAAGAAGATAATTGCTCATCTGGTACATTTCCTTTCTTTATTTGGAGGGCTTTTCGGGCTTGTCAGCCTCAAAGGTGTGGTCGGGCTTGATGTCGGTGGAGAGGAGGGCATCCATCGGAATTTTGGTGGGAATCTTGTCCCAGTCCGCGATTTCGGGCGCATCCGGAGTCTCTGCCGCAGGATGGAGCTTCCGGTTGAGGAAAGCAAGCAAGCGGTGGAGGCTGAACTTTTCCCTGACATCACGCAGTGCGGGCGCATTGTTCCAGAGCACCATCGCGATGAGGATGAGCGCGTAAATGAGGTATTTCAGCGCCGCCATATCGCCGGACAACTGGGTCGTCAGCTGGACGTTGATGAATGTCAAAAGTGTCGCCGCGATAATGGAACCGGAGACATTGCCCATACCGCCGAGAACGACCATGACGAGAATTTCAATGGAATAATTGAACGAGAAGAACGTATTGGACACCGGGGTGACAAGATGTCCGTAAATGACACCCGCAACGCCCGCGAAGAATGCGGCGATGATGAACACCATCAGCTTGTAATAGGTGACGTTGACACCCATCGCGCGTGCGGCGATCTCGTTGTCGCGGATGGCTTCAATGGCGCGGCCGTGCTTGGAGCGTTTCAGATTCTGCGTGACGAACAGCGTGAAAAGCACCACGAGAAACGCGATGATGTAAAGGGAATTGTCGTAACGCTTCGTCGTCAAACCGAGCGCGCCGCCGAACGCATTGAGATTCTTGAACACGGTACGGACGATTTCGCCGAATGCCAGCGTCGCAATGGCGAGATAGTCGCCTTTCAGGCGCAGGGTCGGCAGACCGATGAGAAATCCGAACACTGCCGCGACGACACCGCCGATGAGCATTGCCAGAATCAGGACAACGAGCGGGGAGGGGATGACCTTATGCAGATAATTGGCGCAGAAACAGCCGATGTAGGCGCCCACGCACATGAATCCGGCGTGACCGAGGCTCAGCTCGCCGAGAAAACCGACGACCATGTTCAAAGAAACCGCCAGAATGATGGAATACGCGATCTTGACCAGCAGCTGAACCGAAGAGGTACGGAGTCCCATCGTCATGTCCATGATGAGAAAGATCAGAAAGAATGCGCCGACGAGGAGATAATTGATGTAATATTTCAGACGGAATTTTTTCTTTTCCGGTGCGGAAACGGGGGTTGTCATGATACGGGTGATCTCCTTTCGTTAGACCTTTTCGCGGCGCTTCTTGCCAAGAAGTCCGGTCGGCTTGACAAGGAGGATGATGATCAGAAGTCCGAATTCGATGGCAGTTGTGTAGGGTGCCAGTGCGGGAACGGATAGGGCGAATTTTTCAATGACACCGAGCAGGATGCCGCCGATCATCGCACCCGGAATGGAACCGATACCGCCGATGACTGCCGCTGTGAACGCCTTGATGCCAGGCATGGAACCGAGGGTCGGGGTGGCGCTGGGAATCTGCATCAGATAGAACGTGCTTGCGAATGCCGCGAGCGCTGAACCGATGGCAAAGGTCAGCGTGATGATCATGTTGGTATTGATGCCCATCAGCTGAGCCGCCGCGCGGTCTTCGGAAACGGCAAGCATGGCACAGCCGAGCTTGGTCTTCGTGATGAACAGTGTCAGCGCCGTCATGATGACCACGCACAGAGCGAGCGTGATGAGGGAGGAGACCGGAATGGAAACACCGAGCACGTTGACGGCATTCAGTGAGCCGATCTCCACGGTGATGGACTGCGCGCCGAAAATCAGCTGTGCAATACTCTGCAGAAGATATGAAACACCAATGGCTGTAATGAGGACGGCAAGTGGGGAAGCGCCGCGGAGCGGACGGTAGGCAAGCCGTTCGGTCAGAACGCCGAGCAATGTACAGATGATGATCGCCGCAATGATCGCCGCAAGGGTGTTTCCTGTGAGGGACAGGGTGGAAATAATGGCATATGCGCCGATCATGATGATGTCGCCGTGCGCGAAATTCAGCATTTTCGCAATGCCGTAGACCATGGTGTAGCCCAGTGCGATCAGAGCATAAATGCCGCCGAGGCACAGACCGTTTACCAGTGTGCTCATAAAGTGATTCCTTTCGTTTCGGGGAATAAATCGTATGGAGCCTCTCACCGCCTCATGCGGCGGCAGGAAGACAGAATGCAAAGCCACGATCGAGTCATGGCTTTGCGATGGAGATTGACAGATATTTACTGAACCTTGACGATCTTTGCGTCCTTGTTGCAGGAACCGTCAGCGGACCATGTCATGTTGCTGCCAGTCAGACCGGTGTAGGAGAAATCTGCGGAGGTGAGAACCGGGCGGATGAGGTCAGCCATTGCGGATGCGGACATGGTGACGTCGGAAATACCGGCTTTCTGCATTGCCGCATAAAGAATCATGACTGCATCGTAACCGTCAGCGGCGAACTGGTCGGGCGTGGAGCCGTACTTTGCTTCATATGCCGTAACGAATGCGACGGTCGCATCGTCGGTTGCGTTGACGTCGAACGGGGTGATATATTCAACGTTCGCGGTGACGTCGGAGGAAAGCTGATCCGCAACACCGTCCAGACCGTCGTTGCCGAAGATCGGGACATTGAAGCCCTGTGCGGCTGCGGCCTTTGCGATCAGACCTGCTTCGGTGTAGTAGATGGGCGTGTAAATGGTCTCACAACCTGCATCTGCAAGCGCTGCGACCTGTGTGGAGAAGTCCTTGTTGGAATCCTTGTCAAAGGTACGGACGACATAGTCGGTATCCTTGACCTTGCCGAGCTCGGTCATGCGCAGTTCAAATGCGGTGTAAAGACCGGTGGAATAGGGGTCGGAGGTATCATAGATGACACCGACCTTGACGCTGCGTTCCACCAGTGTGTCAGCGGAAAGGGTACCCTGCTGGGGGTCGCCGAAGCAGACGCGGAATGCGTTTTCGCTGGTTGCAATGACATTTGCCGCGGATGCGGAGGGGGAGATGAACAGGACACCGTCATCCTTTGCACGGTCTGCAAAAGAAGCGCAGGAGCCGGAGGTGACGGAACCGATGGAGAGCTGCATACCGGATTCATACAGTGCGGTGTAACCGGTTGCGGCAGCTTCTTCGCCTGCCTGGTCGTCTTTCATTTCAAAATGGAAGAGGACACCGTTTAAGCCGCCGTTTGCGTTGATCTCGTCGATGGCGAGCTGTGCGCCGTTCTGTACGGAAATGCCGTAGGAAGATGCGTCACCGGTCAGCGGGCCAGTACCGCCGATGAAGTATTCGGTGTTGGATGCCGCGTAGTTTGTGCCGCTGCCGCCGCAGGATGCGAAGCAGAACGCACACAGAACCACGGAGAGTGCCAGCGCAAAGAGTCTGTGGAAACGTTTCATAATCGTTTACCTCTCGTAATAAAAAGATTTTATGTTTCACCGCGCGGAGAAAAAGCCCGGCGGGGAGAACCGTTTTCCGGGAAACCGGTAAAATACAGATGGGAACGCACCGGCACTGCGGCAGCGTTCCCACGGGTGTCAACACTGGGTGTTACCGCAAAAAATATGGGATGCGGACATAAAACCAGTACAATTTACCGGATATTTAATTATATCCCATTTGCGGCGATTTGTCAATAGAAAATGAACAAATTCTGAAAATTTATGTTTTTACGTGGAATTTCACGCGGTTGTTTTCAGGCGTTTGCTTTCTTCTCGAAATAATCGAGCAGGAACATACAAAGCCGTCCGGAGCCGGAGCCGTTGGGCTGCCACGGAACGTACCACGGGTCGATGGAGCAGTACCGCTCGGAAACGATGTATTCCTCGGTGACGTTGTAGCGCATCATCGCGTTGAACATCTTTTCCGCCTTGTCCCATTCACCGCGCGCCATCCACGGATAGATCCAGCAGATCTCGGCGATGCCGGTATAATAGCAGTCGCCGTAAACGCCGACACCGAAGTCGGTCGCGTTGGTGATACGGCCCGCAAGGTCGTGCTCAAACAGACCGTTCTCGCGGTAGAAGTTTTCCATCTGCTCAAACATCCGGGAATTCGGATCCATGACGACACCGACCAGATTGAGGAACGGTGCGCCGTCGGTATAGAAGCAGTGGTTGTAGCTGTCCTCAAACGGAACACCTGCGATGTGCGGCAGGATGAAGGATTCGTCGTTTTCGTGACCTGCATAAAGGTCAGCGGCGATGCGGTCGATGGCGGCAGTGTAGTCCGCTTCGATGGCACGGACGGTTTCGGTCTCCTCCGCATGATACTTTTCGCAGACCTGCAGATAAGAACGGACGGAGCGGAGCACATACGCATCGGTGAACGTCCAGTGGAAGCCGATCTCGCCCCAGTCGCTTGCCTGACCGGCGGGATACAGCCCCGGATACTTGGAGTTGGGATCGGAATGACGGCGGCGGTCGATGTATTCAAGCAGTGCCATCATGTACGGACGGTAGTGCAGGTACAGATCAAAATCTTCAACGATTTTCAGGTGTTCGGAAAGACCGAGAAGCAGTGCGCCCTCTGCGTTGTCCCAGCCGACATAGCGGTAGTTCAGCTTGCCGCGGTTTTCGCCCTCCATCGTCATCCAGCTGCAATAGGTGTCATAAGCGGCAGGCGCGTATTCCGGCAGACCGACGAGTGCCAGGCACTTGAGCACGTGAACGGCTTCCCAGATCCAGAGGAACCGTCCAACGTCGCCCTGACGGACAACGATACCGTCCATGCCGTCGTACTGCGCGACCATCTGCATACACTGCGTGATGTTTTGCAGATACATATCACGGATGCGCGGGGAATCGGTCTTCGGCATAACCTTGACGTGAGACAAGCGTTCCTGCCAGAATGCGGTCATGTAGGTCTTTGCAACGTCGTAAGTCTTAACATCGCCCTCCATCGGCGATGCGCAGAGAACGAAGTCAAGGGTGATCGTGCGACCTGCATCGAGCGTATAATCGCAGGCAAAATAATCCTGCGCGCGGAAGCGGTGCGGCTGCTCTTCGCGTGTGATCCAACGGACGGAGAAGCCGTCGGCGGACAGAATGCGCATGGAAGCGTTCGGTGCGGCGGCACACAGCGGAGATGTCTCATTAAAGCGCATGATACGCTGGAGCAGCCACTGATTGAGGTTCGGCTGATAGGATTCATAACCGGTGTCAAGAAGACCGGTTAAGTACTGGTCGCCGTTGTGTGCTTCACGCGGAAGCAGACCAACAGAACCCTCAACGGGGTGATTTTCTTCATTGGAGACCGTAACGCGGACGTAGGTCAGCGGGTTTTTATCGTCCGTTGCGAATGCGGACATGGACAGCTTACAGCCGTTTTCCGGGTCGTCGCCGAGGATGGTGTAGAACGGCAGACCGTCTCTCACCGTGTCAAAGCGGGTCAGATGGAAATCGAGCGCCTGCGGCTCTGCCTTGCCTGCCATCAGATGAACGCCGCACGCATCCTGACGGGTGTGACGACCCTCATTTTTCAGGGCGAGGTTGGTGATCTTCGCATCCGGATGGATCATCAGAATGCGGTTCGCACCCGGCGCGTGGAGATAGATTTTCGTTGTTTTCGGTTTTTCCCAGGTTGGTTTCATTGGTGTTTCCTTTCGGGCGTGTATTTGATCGTATTCAGTATACCATAAAGCGGGAAATTTGTCAATCGGTTTCCTTGATTTTTTGTCAATGGTCAAGTGCGGACAGCGCATCCGACAGCTTTTTCAACGCTTCGGCGGCTTTCTTTTCCGCTTTCGTGTATTCGGAGGCGAGAATGTTTTCCTTTTTCTTCGGCAGAGTTACAGTGAAAATATGGTTGATGTCATCAATGCCGTAGATTTCGGACAGATCGTAGCGGATGCCGTCAAAAATCAGATCGAGCATTTCGCCGGAGGCTTCGTTGTACGAATATTTCGTCTTGCAGGCGATCTCATAATATGCGGACAGGGTTGTGTCCGTGGATGCGGCGGAAAGTGCTTCGAGCATGAAGCCGGAAAAAGAAGCATCCGGGGAGGTGACGGGAATGCCGAACAGCATACTGAGGTGGTCGGCAAGCGTATAATAAGTATCCTGCGCTTCATCGAATTTCGGGAACGGGAGAATGCCGTAATCAAACTCCGCACGCGAGGAAAGTGTCTGCAGGGAATGCGGGAACGACGTCAAAAACAGTGCGCGCTCTTCAATGAACGCCGTACTGGCAACCGCCCACATATCGCCCGCGGTCTTTCCCTCAAAATCGTTGCAGAACAGAGAAAAGCTGGTGTCGCCCGTCAGACCGAGCACCCGGTCAACGGAGGATGCCGTATGTTCCGTGCTGACGGAAAGCACGGGATTGTCGTCCTTGTCTTTGGTGATAAACAGATTGTCGCATCCGATGATGAACGTGGTAAAGGAATTGTAAGAGTCCATCGTCAGACCGAACATATCCTTTTCGCCGCCCAGCTGTCCGTCGCCGTCGAGATCCTGCGCAAACAGCTTTGCGTACTGCGTCGTCAGCTCCACCGTCCATTTGCCGTCCCGCACGGTCTGCACCGGGTCGGAGATGTCGTAGGAATCGGCAAGATCCATATTGTAGACGAGAATATAGGCGCGGTTCTTGTCGCGCAGGGAGAAGTCGGAGGTCGTGGCATACAACTTGCCGCCGAACGAGATCTCCGCGTTGACGTCCGCGTTCCACCACGGCTTGGAAAAGTCGATGTATTCCACATCGTTCAGATTGTAAAAAAAGCCGTTCTGGATGCAGGAACCGATGTAGTAAAGCTCCGTGAACGCAAGGTCATACATATGGTCGCCGGCGTTGATACTCTTGGCAAGCTCCTCGTGTGGGAAATCCTTCAGGGTCTGTTCGATCACCACGTTGTATTTTTCCTCGATTGCGGTGTTGCGGCGGAAAACGGCATCGTTGACGGTCTCGCCCGTTTCGCCCTCCGAGAAGATCTCGAAGTTGTCGAACTGGTCATAAGAGTCATTGTCGCGGCCGAGCACCATAAAGGTTTTGCCCTCCCAATCTTTTTCGGGCAGGTCGGGTGTGAGGACTTCTGTCTCCGCAGATACGGACACGGCGGAGGTCTCCTCCGTTTTCGTGGAATCGACGGTACCGGTACCGTCACCGCTGTCCGCGCAGGCGGCAAGCAGCAGGCAGGCGAGTGCGGCTGAAAGGAGAAGTGAGCACGATGGATTCTGTTTCATGACGGGATTCCTTTCTGTTTTCAATATATTTTCATGACAACAGTATATCATATTCGGGCAGAATTGTCAATCGGATACGGAAAAATAATTCCAGTAAATACAATCGCTGTTATGCCGCTGTTTTCATGTCAGGTGTCAGGTCTGCATAAAATGGTAACTGTATCACCGCTTTGTCAAAGTGATGAAATGGACACTTTGGGTTTTATGAGATTTTCTTGGCGAAAAACCTTGCTTTTCGTGTTCAGAAATGGTATAATAATATAATAGATATGTCCGATACACAGCCACGCCGGAATGCGGAGTGCGGATGTTCAGACAGGAACGGAAGAAATCGGACAGCCCTCATATAGAAGCGATCAAATCACGAAGGGAGAAACCGGATGACAGAACAGCCGAACACGGAGAAGACCCAGAAAAAGACAAATGACGGAAATACAGTGCTGATTGTGATCTTCATTCTGATTTTCGCCGTCCTTGCCGGCGGGTGCATCTATCTGTTTTTGCATCGGCCGGCGGGAAGTGGGCCCGGCCCCCTGTCCCCAATGGAGGAGGAAACACAGAATATGAGAACCGGTGCCATCATCGACCCCAACCGCGAGGTACGCGGGCTGTGGGTTCCGTCCGTGCTCAACATCACATTTCCAAGCAAGCAGGGACTTGATGCCGATACCCTGCGCGCAGAGCTGGATGACATTGTCAAAACCGCCAGAGACAACAATCTGAATACCGTCTGTCTGCAGGTGCGCCCGAGCGCAGATGCCCTGTATGACTCCGATATTTTCCCGACTTCCCTTTATCTGTCGGGCGAGCAGGGAAAAGCGGCGGATGAGGATTTCGATGCGCTGGCGTACTTATGCGAGATCGCGCAGAGCGAAAACGAGGACGAAGCGATCGCCGTTTATGCGTGGGTCAATCCTCTGCGCGTGACAAGCGCAGGACAGGATGTTTCCGTTCTGTCACAGGACAATCCGGCATCCGAGCATCCGGAATGGACGTTTTCGTACAACGGCGCGGTCTATTTTGATGCGGGAATCCCGTATGTGCGTGACCTGGTTGCCGCCGGGGTAAAGGAGATCTGCGAAAAGTATCCCGTTTCGGGTATCATCTTTGACGATTATTTTTATCCGTATCCGGTATCCAGCGCGGACGGCAGCTTGCTGACTGTGGACGATGCGGACACGTATGCAAAATACGGTGCTGAATACGAAAGTATTGCCGACTTCCGCCGGGCGAGCGTGAATGCGCTGGTAAAAGCGTGTTATGATGCCGTGAAAGATGTGAATGTGTATCTGCAGTTCGGCATTGCACCGTTCGGCATCTGGCAGAACGACGACGGAACGAACGGCGGCAGCGACACCGCTGGGATGGAAGCATACGATGCGATCTACTGCGATACACTCGCGTGGATGGAGGACGGGTATCTCGACTTCATCGCGCCGCAGATCTATTGGCAGTTTTCCACGTCCGTCGCACGGTACGACACGCTCGTCCGCTGGTGGAATGCGCAGTGTGATGCCGCCGGCATTCCGCTCTGGATCTCCCATGCGACATACAACTATGAAAGCTGGAACAATCCCGGAGAAATGCGCAATCAGATCACCTTTGCGCGGGCGGAAAACTGCTACCGCGGCAGTCTGTTCTACGGGTATCCGCAATTAAAGGACAATACCCTCGGCATCGCCGACGAAATCCGGGCGGTATTCGGGGAAGACATCGTCTATTATGAACGGGAAACAGTGTCAGATTCCACGGATGCAGATGCCCCCTTGACGATCACCAATCCCCCGAACAACAGCCGGTATGACGAAGACGGAAGCTTCATCATGGGGCAGAGCGACCCGGATACGCCGCTTTATTGCGATGGGGAACCGGTATCGAGAACGAAAAGCGGCTACTTTGTCCTGTATAAAACGCTTGCGGCGGGAGAGAATACATTTGTCTTTACGCAGAACGGAACGGATTATCCGTATACGATCTGGAAAGAGCAGTATGCGCCCGTGACGGACCCGGAACCGGATGCGCCGGAAACAGTCGGATCGGAAACGACCGCACCGGAAACAGAAGAATCGCTTTTGCCGCTGACGGCGGAACTTCTGTCGCCGACCATGCTGACCGCCTTGCCTGGCGGGGAAACCCTGACCGTCCGGGTAAAAGCGAATGCAGATGCGGACGTCACCGTTTCCTTTGCGGGTGTCCCCACGGTTATGACGGAAACGGCGGAGCTGTCCGGTGGGATGGCGGAATACGCGGCAGAAGTCTCTTTGTCCGCAGGGGATGCCGGTGGGGTGAACAGCTTCGGCTGTCCGGTCATACGGGTTGTGAAAGACGGGTATGACGAACCCCTTGAAATTTCCGGGAACGCGGAAGTTTATACACTCGATGCGAATACCGTCATTCCTGTCACGGTGACAGGGGACGGCACAAATCTGAAAATTTCCCCGAACAGCTGGTACTATGACGACTACATCCCCGCCTCCGCCGGTATGACGGTTTCCGCCGACCGGATCGCGGACGGGTATGCGCAATTTTCTCTTGCCGGGAATACGGCGTATCTGGATGCGGCAAATATCACCGTGACAGAAACCGGAAATCCGGGACTTGCACGGCTCGGAACACTTGGACTTTCACTGTCGGAGGACGGCGCGGAAACGGTTCTGTGCATTCCGTCCGGTGTCAATGCGCCTGTCAACTGCATCAAAAACGGGACTTCGTTTTCTGTGACCGTTTACCGGGCGGAAAGCACGCTGGAAAACGGCGAGACCGTGTCGCTGCCGGACAATCCGCTGTTTGCGGGGTGCGTGATACCTGCCGGAGGTACTGACGAGTGTGCGTATGTCACCTATACCCTCACGCTTCTGGAACGCGATCGCTTTTATGGCTTTGCGGTGTCGTATGCGGACGGAAATATCCTCATTACCCTGCGCAATCCGCAGACGGTGGACACGGAAAGCGACCGACCGCTTGCGGGAAAGACGATCGTTCTGGATGCCGGTCACGGCGGCGGTGACACCGGTGCGCTGACGCCTGGTTCCCATCTTGCGCAGAACGAAAAGGACTGCAATCTTGCCATTGTTCTGGAAGCGGAAAAAAAGCTGATCGCGCTCGGCGCCGAGGTCATTCTCCTGCGGGAGGATGACACCACAGTCGATATTTACACCCGCATGGACAAAATTGATGAGATTGCGCCTGATCTGATGCTCTCCATTCATCAGAATTCCATGCCGCAGAACACGGATGTCTCGCACATCCGCGGCGTTGTGGGACTGTACTGGACGGAAAGCGGGCGGTCGCTTGCGGACTGTGTATCGACGGCAATTTCCTCGTCGCTCGGACGGCTGAAACGCGACACCGCATCCCAGCGTCTGGCGATGCTCCGCAACTACAAATTCCCCGCCGCGCTCATTGAGGTCGGGTTCGTCACCTGCCCCGAAGAGCTGGAAACGCTCTGCGCGCCCGGAGGATACGAAAAAGCCGCACAGGCTGTCGTGGACGGCATCCTTGCGTGGTACGAAACACAAACATAACTATATTCTTTTGCATATCACACTTTTATGAAACTGAAACATTCCGGATTTTCCCTTTTCTGTCTTTATGCGGCAAATGCGCTCATTTATGCGTTCAATGCGCTGTTCTACTGCTTTCTGCCGCTGTATTTCAACGATACCTTTCCTGCGGCGCAGGCGGGGATCCTGCTCTCCATCGGGCCTGCGGTCTCCATTATCGCGCCCGTGTTCTGGGGAATGCTTGCCGACCGTGCAAAATACAAAAACACTGTACTGATCGTATCGGTACTCCTGTCCGCGATCTTCTTCTTCTCCCTCGGACGCGGACTGCCGTTTGCGCCGATGTGCGTGCTGGTCGGCATGACGATGCTGTTCATGTCGCCGTTCGGCGGTCTGATGGATACCATCACGCTGGAATATACCGGGGAGCATCACATTTCCTACGGCCCCATCCGCGTGATGGGAACCCTGGGCTTCGGCACGATCTCCCTCATTTCCAGCTTTTTCACTGGCATTTCGATCGATGTCATTTTCATCATCTTTGTCATCATGGCACTGCTTGCCGCGGCGGCGCTTCTGCTCTGCCCGAAAGTGGAGGGACACGCCCGCGCCAAAAAAACCACGGACGAATCGTCCACGGACAAAGCATCCGTGAAAACCGACCTCCGTCCGCTTCTGCGCGCAAAACGTTTGTGGATCATCGTTGCGTTCATGCTTCTGTGTCAGTTTGCGTACAGCTATTACTGCAATTATTATCCCGCATATCTGCGCGATGTGCTCGGTCAGCCGGACTGGGTGTGGGGACTGAATGTCCTGATCCTCGTGCTCGGCGAAATCCCGTTTTTCTTCCTTTATAATAAAGTATTTTCCGCCTTTTCGCTCCGCTCGGTGCTGCTCGCCGCACTCATCGGCAGTACGGTGCGGTATTGTCTGCTCGGTGTGTGCAATTCCGTCTGGATGCTGTTTTTCATCAATCTGTTCACGGGATTCCTTGTCACCGTTGTCACATACTGTGGCGCGACTTACATCATCCGCTACATTGCCCCCGGTCTTCAGGCGACGGGACAGAATCTCATGTATTGCATCGGACAGGGAATCGCACGGGTTTTCGGCGGCGTGATCGGCGGTGTCATCAGCACGGCATCCGGTACAGACGGCGGGATGTTCCTCTTTGGCGGGATGCTCGGCGCGGCGGTACTGTTCTGCCTGCTCTTTGTGTTCCGCGATCCCTCACCCGAATGGAGAAAAGGAAATGAATAATAAAATCAGACTGCTCATCATCGGCATCACGATGCAGCCGGCGGGAACGGAAAAATCCTTTCTGTCGTTTGCATCATGCCTGGATTATGAAAAATACGATGTCACACTTCTGCTTGCAAAAAAAGAGGGAATGTTCCTGCCCCTGATTCCGAAGCAGATTCACGTCATCGAAATGGAAAAATACGCGGAAATGTTCACCTTAAACGGCGGAAACGCAATGAAGGTCATCTGGAATACGATGGTGAAAGAGCATCCTGCGGTGCTGTTCGACATTCTGCCGTTTGCCGTGAAAATGGCACTGCACAGAGGAAACCGTGCCGACCTTGCGATGGGAATGTGGTGTACCTTGGAAAAACGGTTTCCCGACCTTTCCCCGGCACTGGGGGAATTCGATGCGGCGGTCGCGTACTGGGGCGACAAGACGATGTTTTATCTTCTCGACCATGTAAAAGCAAAGAGAAAAATTGCGTGGCTTCATTTTGATTATACCAAACCGCCGCGGGACGATGCGCTGTATCATCCGGCATTTGCCGCGTGCGACAGCATTGTCACGGTCTCAAAGCCGATTGAAACTTCGTTGAAAGCGCATTTTCCGGATCTGGAACACAAAATCGTCTGCATGGAAAACATTGTTGACCCGAAATTCATCTGGGACATGGCACTGCGCGGCGATACGTTCTCCGACCGGCATTTTACCGGAAAACGCATCCTGACCGTCGGACGGATCGCAGAACAAAAAGGTTATGACATGGCGGTGGAGGTTCTCGCGCGTCTGCGGCAGGATGGATATGATGTACGCTGGTATATCGTCGGCGGCGGGGAAGAAGCGGATGTGGATGCGTTGAAAGTCCTGGCGGTCGAAAAAGGTGTGGCGGACTTGTTGATCCTGCTCGGAAACACGATGAATCCGTACACCTATATGCGCGACTGCGACATTTATGCACAACCGTCCCGGCATGAGGGCAAGCCGATCGCCGTCGAGGAAGCGAAGATCCTCTACAAACCGATTCTGGCGACCGAGTATCTTTCTGCCCGAGAACAGCTGGACAACGGCAATCTGGGGGAAATCTGCCCGATTTCCGTTGACGGCATTTATGAGGGGCTGAAAAAGATGCTCGACAGCCCGTTTCTGTGCGAGTGCTATTCCGACCGGCTGACGGAGCAGAAGCACGGCAACGCCGGAGAAATGGCGGTCTTTGAGAATCTGATGCGCCGATGAATGCATAAAAGCATCGAATATACTGCATAAAACCGCGTATATGCAAAATATTATGAATAAAAATGCGATACCCCCTTGACAAATCCGGGAATATCGTGTATAATATACGCATACTTTATGAAAATTTCCATTTTAATGAAATCCCCAACAGACAGAACACGGAGTTATCATCAGAAATGACAAGCGTATTTATTGACGGCAGTGCCGGAACGACCGGTCTGCGGATCCGGGAAAGACTGGCGGAACGGCGGGACATCTCCCTCCTGATTTTGCCCGATGAAACAAGAAAAGACCCCACGGCAAGAGCGGATGCCCTGCACCGCGCGGATATCGCATTCCTTTGCCTGCCCGATGCGGCGGCAGTGGAAGCGGTGGCGCTTGCAGGGGATGCGGATACCTGCATCATCGACACCTCCACAGCGCACCGATGCGCACAGGACGCGGGCTGGGTGTACGGCTTTGCGGAGCTTGACGGCTTGAGAGAACAGATCGCATCTGCGAACCGCATTGCAAATCCCGGCTGTCACGCATCCGGCTTCATTGCACTCATCGCACCGCTGGTGAAAACGGGACTCATTCAAAAAGACGAAATGCTGTCCTGCTTCTCCTTAACCGGGTATTCTGGCGGCGGCAAAAGCATGATCGCGGCATATGAAGCCCCTGACCGCGACCCCTTGTTGTCCGCACCGAGACAGTACGGTCTGACACAGCAGCACAAGCATCTCAAAGAAATGAAAGCCATGACGGGAATCGAATGTCTGCCGCTGTTCTGCCCGATCGTCGCGGATTTCTATTCCGGTATGGAAGTGACGGTCACGCTGGCAAAGGAACAGCTTGCGGGTAACATAGACCATGTACGGGACATCTACCGTGCAGCGTATGAGACCGGGCTTGTCCGATACCGGGACGGTGCCGACGAAGGCGGGTTCCTCTCGGCCGCAGCATTCAGCGGACGGGACGATATGGAGATTTCCGTTTTCGGCAATGGAGACCGCATTCTGCTCTGCGCGAGATACGACAATCTCGGAAAAGGGGCATCCGGTGCGGCAATCCAGAATATGAACATCCGCATGGGCGCGGACGAGACCACCGGTCTTGTAACCGGTTAAATGTGAAAGGAATATCATCAACATGATCCAGTATATCAACGGCGGTGTCATTGCCGCAAAAGGCTATAAAGCATCCGGCGTTCACTGCGGCATCCGGAAAAACCGCACCAAGCGTGATGTTGCGCTCATCTGCTCCGACGTTCCCGCATCCGCGGCGGCGGTCTACACAACCAACCTCGTCAAGGGCGCTCCGCTGACGGTCACAAAGAACCATATCGCAAACGGTATCGCGCAGGCGGTCATCTGCAACAGCGGCAACGCAAACACCTGCAATGCGGACGGCATTGAAGTTGCGGAAAAAATGGCGGCACTGACCGCAGAAACGCTCGGCATCCGCGCGGAGGACGTCATCGTCGCATCCACCGGCGTCATCGGTCAGCCGCTTGACGTCACGCCGATCAAAAACGGTCTTCCGCAGCTGAAAGCGGAGCTGACCGCAGAATCCGTCGGCGGCGCAAATGCGGCGGAAGCCATCATGACGACCGACACCGTCGCAAAGGAAGTCGCGGTTTCCTTTACCGTGGACGGAAAGGAATGCAGACTCGGCGGCATTGCCAAGGGGAGCGGCATGATTCATCCGAACATGGCAACCATGCTTGTGTTCCTCACGACCGACTGTGCGATCTCCGCGGAAATGCTCAAAAAAGCCCTTTCCGGCGACATCCGAAACACTTTCAACATGGTCTCCATCGACGGTGACACCTCGACCAACGACATGGTCGCCATTCTGGCAAACGGCATGGCAGGAAACCGGGAAATCACGGAAGACGGGGAAGCTTACAGAGAATTTGCAAAGGCACTCAACTCCGTCACGGTACAGCTGTGCAGAATGATTGCAGGTGACGGGGAAGGCGCGACCAAGCTTCTGGAATGCACAGTCACGGGCGCGAACTGCGAGAAGACCGCAAAGACAGTTGCAAAGAGCGTCATCTGTTCCAGTCTTCTGAAAGCGGCAATGTTCGGCGCGGATGCCAACTGGGGACGGGTTCTCTGTGCCATCGGCTATTCCGGCGCGGATGTTGATGTTACGAAAGTCGATGTCGCGTTCCGTTCCGCGAAAGGAACGATTTCCGTCTGTGAAAACGGCGCGGGGATTCCGTTCTCGGAGGAAATTGCAAAGGAAATTCTGCTCGAAAAGGAAATCGAGATTCTCATTTCCGTCGGGAACGGTGATTACAGCGCATCTGCATGGGGATGCGATCTGACCTACGATTATGTCAAGATCAACGGCGATTACAGAACCTGATTACCGGGACTTTGGAGGAACGAACAGCATGGAAAACAACTATTCCAACGCACAGCGCGCAGAGGTGCTGACACAGGCGCTTCCGTACATCAAGCGGTACAACGGCAAGATCGTCGTCATCAAGTACGGCGGCAATGCGATGATCAACGAACAGCTGAAACAGCAGGTCATGGAGGATATTGTACTTCTGTGGCTCATCGGTGTCAAGGTCGTGCTGGTTCACGGCGGCGGCCCAGAAATTTCCGATATTATGGGAAAACTCGGCAAGAAGCCGGAATTTGTGGACGGTCTGCGTGTCACGGACAAGGAAACCGTCGATATCGTGCAGATGGTTCTTGCGGGCAAGGTCAACAAAACACTCGTCAATCTTCTGGAAAAGCAGGGCGGTAAAGCCATCGGCATTTCCGGCATGGACGGTCGTCTGATTGAAGCGAAGATGAAGGACGAACGTCTCGGCTATGTCGGAAAGATTACCAATATCAATATTGCACCGGTCACGGACCTGCTTGAAAAAGGCTATATCCCAGTCATTTCCACGGTCGGCTGTGATGAAGACGGCAATACTTACAATATCAATGGCGATACTGCAGCGGCGTATGTTGCAGGTGCAATGAATGCAGAGCGACTGATCATGATGACCGACATCGCCGGCATTCTGCGCGACAAGGATGACCCGACCACGCTGATTCCGGCAATGACCGTCAGCGGCGCAAAGAAGCTGTATGAGGAAGGTGTCATTTCCGGCGGCATGATCCCGAAAGTGGATTGCTGTATTGAGGCGATCGAAAAGGGCGTGCGGAAGGTCACCATCATGGACGGCCGCGTACCGCATTCCATTTTGATGGAATTGCTCACCGACGAGGGTGCAGGCACGGAAGTTATGGCAGACGAAGAATAAAGGAAAACATCATGGATACCAAACAGATAGACAAAGAATATGTGGCAAATACCTACAAGCGCTTCCCGGTGGAAATTGTTTCCGGCAAGGGTTCGCTTGTGTATGACGAAACGGGAAAAGATTACATCGACATGGGTTCCGGCATTGCGGTCAACAGCTTCGGCATTGCGGACGATGTCTGGACTGCCGCGGTCACAGAGCAGCTCGGGAAAGTCCAGCATATGTCGAATCTGTACTACACGGAACCCTGTGCAAAACTGGCAAAAACGCTCTGTGAGCGCACCGGCATGAAGAAGGTCTTCTTTGCCAATTCCGGCGCGGAAGCGAATGAATGTGCCATCAAGGTCGCAAGAAAGTATGCGGCGGAGCATAAAGGTGCGGAGTATTACACCATCATGACACTTCTCAACAGCTTCCACGGCAGAACGCTGACGACCCTTGCGGCAACAGGGCAGGATCATTTTCACGAACTGTTCCAGCCGCTGACCCCCGGGTTTGTCCACACCCCGGCAAATGACCTGGATGCACTGATCAAAACGGCGGAGCAGAACAAGCTTGCCGCCATCATGATCGAGATGGTGCAGGGTGAGGGCGGCGTCAATGCGCTGGATTCAGAATTTGTAAAGGGTCTTTATGAATACGCCCACGCCCACGACATCATTGTGATCGTCGACGAAGTGCAGACCGGCAACGGCAGAAGCGGTGCGCTGTATGCCTATATGAATTACGGCATTCAGCCGGACGTCGTGACAACGGCAAAGGGACTTGGCGGCGGACTGCCGCTCGGTGCGGCATTGATGGCAGAAAAGGTCGAAGCGGTTCTCGGCTACGGCGACCACGGCTCCACCTACGGCGGCAATCCCGTCTGCTGTGCGGGTGCTCAGACAGTCATCGACCGCCTTAACGACGAATTGCTTGCGGATGTCAGACGGAAGAGCGCCTATGTGTTTGAGACACTGTCCCGAGCACCCGGTGTCGAAAGTGTCACCGGTATGGGTCTGATGATTGGCATCAAAACGACAAAGCCTGCCGGTGAAGTGCTTGCATACTGCATGGAGCACGGTGTTCTCTGCCTGACGGCTAAGGACAAGGTGCGTCTGCTTCCGGCACTGAACATTCCCATGGAACTGCTGGAAAAGGCGATCGCCGTGCTGATGGCGGCGTGCGAACGCGCATAAATGTGTATAAGTACGCACACGTATAAATACGCACGCGTATAAATACGCACGCGCATAAATGCGCAGAAGCATACGTGTGCAGGTGCATAATCATAAATAGCATTTAATATTGAAGGTGCCGTTTGGGGCTTCAAAGGAGATGAAAGCGGCATCTGTTTTGCTACAAAAAAGATTGCAGATTTTCAGAAACCTGATTATAAACAGCATATAAAAACGGAGAAGACATTATGAAACAGACTTTATCAAAATTTCTGTACGCTTTATGGAAAGCACTCGCAATCTTTGGTTGTCTTATTTGCGCGGTTTTTGTCGTACTCTCTTTCGTGGCATTACTGCACGGTTTCATCAATGGTGACCTGTTTTCGGATGATTCCATGATCATCTATATCCAAGAAGGGCCTGCATTTACTTATGCCATGTTTTACGGCGCCTTTTTCCGGGCGTTCTGCGTGGCGATTTTGTGGCTGATTTCGTGGATCTGGGATCTCCGGTATCTGAAACAGGTGAAAACGGCCGGTGTGTGGATTCCGGGTGGGAAAAAGCGACCGCTGTATCTGTCGGTTATTCTGCATCTTGTTGCGCTGGCGGTTCAATGTATCGTTGGCTGAATTTATAAACAGGTAATAAAAATCCCGTCACACGGTTTTCTGCCGCGCGTCGGGATTTCATTTTATAAAATTACAGCACAATGACCTTGGTGTTAAGGTCGGTTCCGTCGGTCAGGCCGCCGGTAGCAAGGGCTTTCTCGCGGAACGAATACTGCACGTTTTTGAGGATCAGCGTAAACGGCTCCTCGGTGGATGCCTTAACGGGGGACGGGTAGTTCAGACCCGTCAGGGTGACGTTTTCCAGCGTCATTTCGGCGAGATGCGTGCCGGTCTGCAGCGGGCCTTCATCGGCGTGATACCAGAGCAGATGCTCCAGGTTTTCGATGGTGACGTTGCGGAACACAAAGTCGCGGGATGCTTCATCTGGATAATTGGAGCTTGCGAAATAGTCCACGAGCGTGATCATGTTGTGCCGTCCCGCCTCCTGCGGCAGGATCTCATCGCGGCTCTTGACAATCGTCATGCGGTGCGGATAAATACCGGGGCCCCACATCCGGCAGTTTTCAACGAGAATATGGACGCCGCCCATGCGGAACAGGTTGCAGGACGTGTTCAGCTCACAGCGGTTGACATGGAGATTCCGGACGTTGATACCCGCGATGCAGTCGTCGCCGGTGTGGAACACGCAGTCCTCGATCAGCGTATCCTCACAGCAGTGCAGGTGAATGCCGTCCGAACCGCCGAGACAGGTGACGTTCGTCATCTTCGTGTTTTTGCAGTTGTCAAGCTGATGCATGAAGTTGCCGGAATGGCCGACGGTGTAGCCGTGCAGAACAACATTTTCGCAGTTGGTGATGAAAATGCCGTGCGGGCCGCGGTAGCCCTCCTCGCCGTCCGGGTCGTAGCAGTTTCTGCCGTCGATGAAAGAATCCTCCTCACCGATGATGCTGATGTTTTTCTCACCGTAAGCGGAGATCATCGCGCGGCGGTATTCTTTCCACGGCGTTCCGTAATACTGCGTGATCATTTCCATATCCGTGCGAAGCTCCACGCCGTCGGGGACATCGTAAACCTCGTAATCGGTGCATTCCTCGCTGCCGAGCAGACGAGAACCGCTTTCAAAATACAGCGTCATGTCCGACCACATCCGCAGGCTGGCGGCCTGATACGTTCCGCGCGGAAAAACGACTTTACCACCGTGCTCCCGGCACAGGTCAAACACGTTTTGGATTTCTTTGGTCTGAAGATAATCGACATCGGCTTTGACGCCGTGATCGGTCAGAATATAAATATTCATGAGAAAATTCCTTTCCGGGATTGGGAATCACTGATTGACTTTACGAAGGATGTCTGCGGCGGGTGCGGGAATGCGTCCGAGATAATCGGGGCCGACGTTCAACAGGTAGTTGATGCCGCGGGCATTCAGGTGTTCCTTGATCTGGCGCACCTTTTCCGGGGATTTCCAGTTGTTGTCAAAGGATTTGTAGCCCCAGGTGTCGTTGAGGGTCGCGGGCGTTTCAAAGAGCATCGTGCCCTTGTTGTCGTCCGGAATCTCGTTGTCGCCGGCAGAAGCATAGTCGCCGCGGCCGTTGCCGATGCGGGAGTTGACAAGACAGTCGGGCTGATAGGTCTTGACCATCCGGTACAGCTCATCGCTTTGCTCCGAGGACAGGGTGCAGGGCGTGTCGAACCAGATGAGGCACAGATCGCCGTATTTCGTCAGAATCTCCCTGACCTGCGTCTTGATCTTCGATTCAAAGCACTGCGTGAAGTTCTTGTGTTCGTTGTCCGGGAAATCCCAGTCGTTCGTCCAGCTCATGTTGATGCCGTCCGGGCCGTGGTTGGTGTGTCCGCGGGTGTAGCCGCCGCCGTTGGGTTCGTGCCAGTCCAGATCCTGTGAATAGTACAGTCCGAGCTTCAGACCGTGCTTGTAACACGCTTCCGCCAGTTCCGCCAGAACATCCCGTCCGAAGGGACTGCCGTCCACGATGTTGAAGCTGTCGTATTCCGAGTGAAACATCGCAAAACCCTCGTGATGCTTTGATGTGAAAACGAGATACTCCATTCCGGCATCCTTGGCAAGACGCACCCATTCCTCTGCGTTGAACAGGATCGGGTTGAAAATGCGCGCCAGCTGTCCGTATTCCGCATTCGGAATGCGGAACCGGGATTGCAGCCATTCACCGATGTATTCCATCCGTTCGCCCCTCCACTCGCCTGCGGGCAGGGAATAGAGACCCCAGTGGATCATCATGCCGTATTTTGCGTTTTTGAACCAGGTTTTGTTGTCCATAAAGAGATTGTTCCTTTCCGTTGTTCTGTATGGTTGTCATTGTTATAATTATAATCGGAATCCCCTGTTTTTTCAATGTGCAAAACCCGAGTCTTATTGTTCAAAACCGTGGTTTTCCGTCGCCGCCAGTTTCTTCATCGCGTGACAGAGACTCGACGCATCCGCATATCCCACCTGCGCGGCAATTTCTTCATACCGCATACCTAGGGTACGGAGACGCCGTGCTTCGTGCAGGCGGATGGATTTGATATAAGCATACGGCGTGATCTTCATCACCGCTTTGAATTTGCTTATGAAATAGTCCTCCTGGTATCCGAGAACCCGCGCAATGTCCTGTGTACCGATGCCGTCGGAATAATGGGAGTGAATGAGGTCAAGCGCCGCAAGGATCGCCGGATCGCTGACATATTGCAGATCGTCCCGAATGGCGGTGAATACGGCGAGCATCGTGTTGATGCAGGATAACAGGGCATCGGCATAACGCGGGGCATCGGACTGCCGCAGAAGTTCCACCGCCGCATCAATCAGGCGGTGCAGGGCAGGGTGCTCTGCGGTATCGACGGCAATACAGCGGTCAAGGATGATGGGCGGTTTCATGATAAAATCGAAATAGGTATGGACAAGCGGGTGACTGACATCGTTTTCAATGGAAAACGGCAGATTCGGCGGAAAGAAATAAAAGTATCCGGGCGAGAGCACCACCTGTGCGCCCTGCGGCTGAAAGGTCGCGTGTCCCTCGTGGATATAATAGATGCGGCAGGTTTCCTTGGTATCTGTAATCGGCCATGGGTCCGGCGCCGGTCGGACGGCTCCCGCGCCGTGCAGAAATGCGACCTCTGTGTGTATCATGTCCGCATCTCCTTTCTTCCCATGGATTCTGTATAACCATTATACTATATTTTTCCGGTTTTGGCAAGCGGGAAACCCTAAAAATACGAAAATCCGGACAATTTCTCCACGAATTTTCTCAAAAAGACCGAAAAAAAACCGCCCCCATGCCGGAAGCGGTCTTTGGCCATTCAAAAATCAGATGCCTGATAAAAATCAGATGTCTGACCGGAATCGGTTACTGTGCGGCAGTAACCTTGGTGATGTGGGGGTTGACACCCTCATACCAGTACAGGAAGCCTTCTGCGTCGATCTTGTCGCCGACCTTGAGTGCCTTGACAGCCTCATAAACTTCGGTGCCTGCGCCGCAGAGATAGGATTCGACGGTAAACTGGTAGGTTGCGCCGTTGACGGAAACGTTGAAGTACAGGTCGCTACCGTCTTCACCGGAACCGTCCCAGTTATAGAGGAAGTCGTGTTCGACACCGTCTGCATCGGTAATGGCTTCGATGGTCAGACCCTTGAACGAAACGAATTCGTTCTGGTGCTTGATGAGCTCATCGGTGCCAAGCAGTGCGGTAACATCGAGTGCTTCTGCGATGTAGCTGCCTTCCTGAATTTCAAAGGTCGCGTCGATGATCTCAACTTCACCGGACCATTCAGCCTTGTAGCCGGTAACCTTGATCTTGGTGCCGGGGGTCAGCTTTGCATAATCCTCCTCAGAGCAAGCCATGTTGTAGAGGAAGTATGCGCCGTCCTTGTCCTGTGCGTAGACAGTTGCCTGATTTTCCCACCAGGACTGCTTTGCCTGAACATATGCCTCGATGACGACCTGGGTATCGAGCGCAGCCGCAGTGTATTCCGCGTAGGTCATGACACCCTCGGACTTGACATCCGCAGCACCTTCATCAGAGCCGCCGCAGCCGACGCACGCGAATGCGAGAACGCACGCGAGCAGAAGAGCAAGAATCTTCTTCATTGTAATGATCTCCTTTAATGGAATAATTCTTCACATAACCGTCATGTTTTTTGCGATTATGTTCACTATATATTATACTCAAATTTTCGGTAAAGTCAAGAGATTTCGTTAATTTTCTGATTTTTTGCGCGTTTTTATTTTCTGCCGGACGAGATATGCGAGAATACAGACCCAAGTTCCGCCGAGTACCGACAGCAAAATGACGGATGCCGTCGGAAGCGGTCCGAGATCCTCGCCGTCCCCGCTGACAGAAACGCCGCCCGCGCTGTCAAGCCGATAGAGCGATGCGGTATCGGCAAACAGCTTTTCCATATAGGCATCGTCCACGGTCTCCTTACGGCGAATGGATTTCGTGACGGATTCAATGAGCTGTCCCGCCGCATCGCGCAGGGAAGCGGAGCCGCTGAACACGGGGGTCACGAACGTGTTGTCAATGTTGTCAAGAAGCAGCCTGGACGCTTCGATCTTCGTTTTGTAATAGGTCTCGTTGTCCTCACCCGCGCGGGAAAGGTAATCCTGATAGACATCGGAATCCTGCGCCTTTGTTGTGACGGGAACATACCCCTCCGTCTGTGCGTAGCCGATCTGCACGTCATCTGTCAGAAGAAACTGCATGAAGAGCCACGATGCCAGCACCTCCTGTGGGTCGTCCTTGTTGAAAATGCAGACGGACGGGCCTTGGGAGATCATCTGCGGGTTTTCCGTGTCGTATTGCGGGATCTCCATGACAACCGTTTCAAACGAGACCAGATTCTCCTCGGCGATGTCGCACAGCGGAGCATCGGTGCCCATCCACGTCGCGCCGGCGGTGGAGTCGATGGCAAAAATACACTGTCCGGCGTTCAGAAAGTTCGCGGGATAACTGGAAATCTTGAACGTGGAGAACGCACCCTTGCCCGTTGCCGCGGCAACGTCGTACAGAATCGCTTCGGTCGTGTCGTTGAACAGAAGAATCTCGCCCGCTTCCGTGGAGTAATCCGCGTTCTGCTGACGGAGCATCTGGATCATCATGTTGTCCGTCGATTTGTAAATGAACGGGATCATGACCTTCTGTCCATTGACAAAATAGGTGCCGTCCGCATCCTGCTCTGCCGCCGCCGCGGAAACCTCCCAGATGAAGTCCCAGGTCAGCGCATCGGGCAGGGTATAGCCGAGCTTTTCCACAAAAGTTTTATTGACATAACACGCCTCCGTGGAACGCATATAAGGAAGTGCGTACTGCGTACCACCGATGATGCCCTCCGAAAGGAACTGCGGGACGATCTCGTCCTGCGCCGGCCCATCAAAGAGCAAGGCGGAGCCGCCGAGCCCGTATTCCGTGTCCGCCATCAGCGTATCGAGCGGGACAACGACATTCGTGCCGGTCAAATACGTTGCGATGTGGTCGGGGTAGGTGATGCAGACATTCGGCGTGGTGCCGGTAGAAATGTTGGTGATGACATCATTGTAAATCTTGCCGTAGTCGGTGTACAGGCGCAGATTGACCGTGATGTTCGGATACAGTTCCTCAAAATCGGCAATGGCTTTTTCGTAGACTTTTGTCTGTGCCTTGTTGGTGTCATTTTTTGCCCAGAATGTGATCTCATAATTCCGTGTCGTATCAAAAGTCTCCGGCATGACAAATTCCGCCATGCCGCGGGAGCCGTGACAGCCGGAAAGCACAAACGGCAGGAGGAGTAAAAAACAGAGAACACACAGAACCGGAGAAACAATTTTCATTTTCCAAAGCTTCATCCCTTGGTACCTCCTCTTGCAACGCCTGCCATGATTTTCTTGCGGAACAGTAAAAACAATACCACCAGCGGCACGGAAATGACGACGACTGCCGCCATCATGGCGGGAATGTTTTCCCGGCCGAAGCCGTTTTCGCGGATTTCCTGGATGCCGTTCGACACAAGATAATAAGCGGGGTCATCGGTGACGAGCCGCGGCCAGACATAGGAGTTCCAGCATTCGATGACTTTCAGGATCGTGACGGTGACGATGGTCGGCCGGCAGATGGGCATCATGACCTTCCAGAGATACCGGAGATCCGAGGTGCCGTCCACCTTTGCCGCATAATACAGCTCGTCCGGAATCTGCGCGAAATTTTCTTTGAGCAGATAAAGGTAAAACACTGATGCCACGGACGGCAGAATCAGTCCGGCGAAGGTATTGCGTAAATCCAGATTTGTAACCGTTGTGTAATTGGTGATGATAACAAGCTCGTTGGGAATCATCATCAGCGCCAGAAACAGGGTGAACAGCAGATTCTTTCCCCGGAAATTGAGTCGTGCAAAGGCAAATGCCGCCGGGATGATGACAACGAGCATCAGCGCCGTTGTGATGACGGTGAAAATCAGGGTATTGAGAAAATATTGCGCCAGATCGACCGTTGTGAACGCATCCGCGTAGTTCTGCAAGGTCGGCGACAGGGTATAGAATTTCGGGATATATTCAGCGTTGTAGGAGCCGTAGTCCTTGAACGAGGTCAGAACCATCCAGTAGAACGGAAACAGCACCATCAGCGCCCACAGACCGAGGAACAGATACACGATGACATTCCGGACGGTCGTTCTGCGGCGGGCGCGGCGTTCGATTACCTCGTAGGTTTGTTTGTTGTCCATGTTGTAAACACACCTCCTCAATAATGAACGTGCTTTCTGCTGACCAGCAGATTGATGGTCGTGATGGTCAGAACGATGGCAAACAGAAGGATCGCCGCGGCGGATGCGTAGGACGGATACCCGCCGGAATCGCCGTAGAGCATATCGTAGACATAACCGACGATCGTGTTCATTTCCGCGGCGTTCAGATTCGTGCCGAACAGCGCGACCGCATCGGAATACGCCTTGAACGCGCCGATGAAGCCGGTGATGACGAGATAAAAGAGCATCGGGGAGATCATCGGGAGCGTGATCTTGTAAAACATCCGGAACCGGGATGTGCCGTCCACGCGTGCCGCGTTGTAATAATCCTGATTGACGGAAGCCAGCGCGCTTGTCAGAATGAGGATCTTGAACGGCATGACGACCCAGACGGTGTAGAAGCACAGAACGAACATCTTTGCCCAGTATGGGCCGTCGATGAAGTCAATGGGGCCTGCGTTGAAGATGCTCAATATCAGATTCGCAAGACCGTCCGTATAGGCGGTTTTCTTGAACAGCACCATGAAAACGAGACCGACTGCGAGCGTGTTCGTCACATACGGCAGAAAATAGACCGTCTGGAACAGATTGCGCAGTTTTTTGATGGACGACAGTCCGACCGAGATGAGGAGCGCCAGTCCCGTGGACAGTGGTACGGTGATGACGACCAGAATGAATGTATTCTTCACCGCCTGCAAAAAGTACGGGTCGTGCAGGACATAGGAATAGTTGTAGGTACCGATGCCGAAATAGGTCTGGGAAGCGGAATTGTAGCCCTCCTCAAACGAATAAATGAAGACATCAATGAGCGGGTATACCATGAACACGCCGAGAAACAGGATCGCCGGGAGCAGGTACAGCCACGCTTTTGCGTTGTTTTTTTCCATTGTCATTCACCTCATGAAAGCTTGCAGGGAATGCGTTCTTCCATTTCCCGGTCAAAGAGGAAGACCTTGTTCGGTTTCAGGGAGAAGGACACGGTGTCGGCGACAGCGGAAATATCACTCTCCGCACTGATGATGGCGCGGATAACGCCGGACTCTGTTCTGCACGCCGGATGGGAAGCGATGACGCTGACATCCCGTCCCATGACCTCCACGCGGTTCTGCCGGCAGACAAGGGCACCGTTTCCGTCGGGAATGAATCCCTCCGGACGGACACCGACTGTGACCTCCCCGTCTTTGATACCGGGCGCGGACAGAACAGCCGCATCGCCGATGTACAGCGTTCCGTCTCTGACGGTTCCGTCAAAGACGTTGATGGGCGGGGTTCCGAGGAATTTTGCGACGAAAAGGTTGGCAGGGTCGTTGTAGACCGCCTGCGGCGCGCCGATCTGCTGGACGACACCCGATTTCATGACGACGATCATGTCGGAAATGCTCATGGCTTCGTCCTGGTCGTGGGTGACAAAAACGGTCGTGATTCCAGTCTCGTTCTGGATGCGGCGGATCTCCTCTCTTGTCTGAAGCCGCAGACGGGCATCAAGGTTCGACAGCGGTTCGTCAAGCAGAAGCACGCGCGGCATTTTGACCAGTGCCCGTGCGATGGCGACACGCTGCTGCTGACCGCCGGACAGTTCACTGGGTTTCCGGTCGAGCAGGTTCTCGATCTGCACAAGTGCGGCGACCTCCTTTGCCTTTGCGTTCATCTGCTCGCGGGACATTTTGTCTTTGCCGCGCAGATTTTCCAATGGGAACGTGATGTTCCCGAGAACGGTCAGGTGCGGGTAGAGCGCATAATTCTGGAACACCATGCCGACACCGCGGTTTTCGGGCGGCAGGTCGGTGACATCGTCCTCACCGAAGAAAATTTTTCCGGAGGTCGGCTTCTGCAAGCCGCAGATGAGGCTCAACGTGGTACTTTTTCCGCAGCCGGAGGGGCCGAGCAGACCGATGAGCTTTCCATCCGGAATTTCAAACGAAAAGTTATCGACAGCCGTGACGTCCGCAGATGCCTTTTTGCCGCGGGCGGGGAAGGTTTTGGTCAGATTCTGTAAAATCACTTTCATGATGGATTTCCTCTTTATAGTGGGATTTGTATATAGAAAATTATACCACATCCAACAAAAAATAGCAATAGAAAAATCGCCGAAAAAATGGATTCCGGCGATTTACGGTATTTTTTTATTCGGGAATGAAGATCTCCCCGTCCACTTGCGTATACCCGTCCACTTGCGTGTACCCGTCCACTTGCGTGTACCCGTCCACTTGCGTGTACCCGTCCACTTGCGTGTACCTGTGGGCGGAGAAAGTATAACTGCCGACTTCACCCGTTTCGGTGTCAAAGAAGACGTATCCGAGCATATCGCCGCCCGATTCTGTATCACAGATGAGCATGACGGTGGTACTGTCCTGCCAGACGGCGGAGCGGATTTCCGTCATGCCGATGTCGTCCGGGACTGCGGCGGAATAGCCCCGTTCGCCGCCGGTTTCCGCTTCCCGGATGTTGATACCGAACGAAAGCGGTTCATCGTATAGGGAGAGATTGCGGTTTCCGTCCGCTGACCAGAAGACGGCTGTGACGGAAGACCACGTTCCGCGGACAGATAGATATTCCGGGATCATTTCGAGAACCGCGTTTTCCGTTTCGTCGTCAAAGAGGGAAAAGAACGCAAGCGGCACGGTGCTCTCCGTAACGGTCACCGTGTCCGACAGTGCCGGTATGACACCCGCCGGGACAAAATGGCTGAAAAGCGTTTCCGTTGTTTCCCCCGCCTGCCAAACGGAATACCGGATGCGCAGACTGCCGAAGAGCGTTTCCATTTGGAGGTCGTGCAGGACAAAGGAACCGTCCGCCCCGGTCACGCCGACACGGAGCTGATCCCGCATACCGAGCATCATCGACGAAAAGAAGTCCGTCACCCGGTCCTCATCCCCGCCTGCGAAAACCACGCCGTCCGCCGCCGCATCTTCCGCCGTATAATCTGCGGGCAGGGAAGAAAGCGGTGCGTAGCCGTTCGGGGTATCCCGCGTGATGGGGGAAGTGCCGATGGAAAATTCTGCGGCATAAGGCGTGCCGTTAATTTCCTTTACCATGCGGTAAACACCATCGGAAAGTACTCCTTGGATGCGCTGGGGATTAAAGCTGTACGCGTGGGCACCGCCGTCGGCAATACCGTAGAGAATGGATTCCCAGCCGCTGTCACGCAAGGGACACTGTACCCAGGTATCGCCCATTCTGCGTTCCAGACACCATTCCTGACCGAATTCCGCCTGTGTGCCGGAACTGTTGCGGATGACATACCAGATCTGTTCCACATCACGGGAATAGACGGGGTACTGTATTTCCATGACGATGCCGTCAGTGCCGACAGCGGAAAGATCACCGTATGCAGAGGGGAGTCCGCCGGATGCGACACCGAGCAGAAGACAGATTGCGGAAACAACGGCGAACACGGCTGCGGCACAACGTCTTGAAAGCATGAGGGGACTCCTTTCTGAAACGGTTTTTACCCTCTCCCATGAATGCCGGAAAAGGATATTACAGTGTGATTTCGATGATCTTGTGCATCGACAAAACCGGGACATCCACGGTCACGATATCGCCGGCCTGCGTGAATGCCATGTCCGCACCATCGGGACGGGACACAACGGATTTTGCGTTCACACCGCGCAAGGAGACAGACAGGTCGTGCAGGTCAACAAGATCTTCGATGACTTCAATGCCCGTACCGCGGACACAGGTGTGCGCAAAGAGCAGATGGACGTACAGCTTGCCGCCGTCGGGAGACTTTGTGACCGTGACAACGCCGCGGTCGGGAAGACCCTTGACTGTGACGGTCTTCTCATCTCCAATGAGGGTCTCAATGGCATTCAAAAATAGTTCTTTCAAGCACAGACTGCCCTTGGTCGCGTAGTCCTCAAAGATGTTCCAGCCGATGTAGGCGGTGTTTTCCGTATAAACGGCGGCGGGACGGCGGGAATCCGGCTTGTCGGGGGTGTGCTGGTGGGAGGAGAAATGCTCCGGTGTCCGGTTGAAGTACGGCTCTGCAAGGTATGCAAAGACTTCGGCACCGTCCTTCGGCACGATGTTCTGTCCCTCGGAGTACATGACATAGGAGGTGATGCCGTTGACCATCTTCGTGTTTTCCGCGGGAACCATGTAGGACGGACGGTAGTCGTTTTTACCCTCATAGGTCACACCGAGGTCAAGCGCAAACGCATCGCCTGCGGGATTTAAGCCCGACTTACCGGTTGCAAGAATCTTGCCGCCGGCGGCGAGATATACATTCAGACGGGCGAGCAGTTCTTCATCTACCGGAACCGCATCGGGGAGAATGACGAGTTTGTAGCCGTCAAACGGGGTTTCCAAGTCGATTAAGTCAAAGAGATATTTGCCTTCCAGCAGCATTCTGCACGCACCGATGTCGGGCTTGGCATTGCGGTCATTCGTCTTTGCGACCGCTTCCACGGACAGAACGGCGACGTCGGAAACGGCTTTTGCGTCCCGGCAGAACGCTTCCTTTTCTTTCACTTCCTTGTATGCCGCACCGATCAGGTCATAGGTGGAGAGATTCATTTCTCCGGACGGGTGCATCTGGTCACCGATGGAGCATTTTGCACCGAGTGCGATGGACAGCGCGGTTTCGTAGCGGAGTGCGTTCGGATGCTTGAAGCCGCCGAATTCGCCCCATGTGGTGTGGAACTTGCCGGTCATGCCGAGATATTCCATGCCGAGATTGCGCACATATGCCGCGCTCATCGGGAAATGGTCATATCCCCAGCCGCCGGTCGGGAGTGATTCCAATTCCAGATGCGTGTCGAAGTCCGCAATGTCGCGGCGGCCGCGCGTGATGTTGCCGGCGTTGTGGAAGATGTAGGTATTGGGATTGTACTTGCGGACAGCGCGCTCCACGCGGCGGCAGTATTCCGCATAGACATCCTCGCCCTGCTTTGCAACGTCTGCGGGATTGTGCGGATCAAGTCCCTTATCACGCATCGATTTCAGACAGTTCTGACAGTAGCAGGTGCGCACGGCGGAAATGTCAAGGAAAACACCGATGGGATTGTAGCGTTCCATGACTTCCTCGACCTGCGCCTCCAGCTTGTCCATGTACGGGGTGTTGTAGCAGAACAGCTTGTAATAGGCATTGTTCAGAAAATCGGGGCCGGCGTTCGGGGTGGGACGGTTGAGCCATTCCGGATGGAGGTTCGCTTCCTTTTCGTCAAGACCGGCGGAAATGTAAACGGGTGCATTGACACCAAGCTCCCGGCACACCGCAAGCTCTTCGCCGAGCAGGTCGAATTTCAGACCCGGGTGCATGACATTGGCTTTGGTCGGATGGTAGGAATAGCCGTGGTGACACTTTGAGAACACGGTGATGGAATCAACGTGTCCGCGTTTCAGCGCTTCTGCAAACTGCTCGCGGGAGAAGCGTTCGCCGACAGACGGGATGGCGGGAGAGGTGTGGAAGTCAAGGTGAACCTGACGGTAACGGAGATTTTGGGCTTTCATTGTGTGTTTCCTTTCGGTGATATCGGTCTTTATTTCTGCGGAAGTGATGCCGCATTTCGAATTACATTCATGATACACAAACAATAAGAACAGGGTATGGATAAATTGTTACAGTTTTATGAAGCCGCTGGAATTTCAATTTTATACAGGCTTTAGCAATCGGATTTTGAGAAGCAGAACGGTTATAATCAAACTGGCTCTTGCATTTGGAGGGATTTTCTGGTATAATAATAGATACATTGACAATTGAGACTGTTTGGAGATATGAAATGGAAATCAGATTTCAGAAAGCTGTTGGCTTTCTTTTGGAAAATGCCAATCCATCGACAAAACTGCGGATAAAAAAGGAACTTTTCCATACAATCACGCAGGAGGAAGAACAGGATTACAGAAAGCAGATCACCACCGAACCGATTTATCAGAAAATCGCCGCTTGCCAGAAAGAAAACGGTTGGCTCGGTAATGGCTTTCACGGGCCGAACCGGGATGCAGGACCGTATGAAAATCAGGAGGTGGGAATAAAATATCTCGCTGAAAAAGCCGTCGGAAAAGAAGACCCTGTTCTGAAGCATGCGATGGATGCATTTGTCACCATACCGCTCGATGACCCCTGTTACAGGACAAAAGGGAAGTATTACGATGAATTCCGTTATGCCGCCAACGGACAGAACCTCATTCGTTGTGCGTGTATTGCGCGGGCGGGATATGATGATAAAATCAATATTCTTCCGCAAATCGGACTTTCGCTGGAATCTTTCAGACGGGTGCTTGAGGTGGATTCGATTCTGGAGGTCACACGGCAGAGAAAAGGCAGACCAAGCAGAAGCAATCCGAGCGGGATGATATATGTATTCAATGACTATGAAAAATGGCCGTGTCGGTATCATCTCGACATTCTTGCACACACCGCATCATGGAAAAACGAAGAAACGGTACGGACACTGGCGGCATCGGTGGAGAAGATGATGCGGCATGATGACCCGACACTCATCGGTCGTGCCGCAGATTCTTGGGTGGGATATCCGCTCGGAACACTCGGCTGTTTCCCGTCACAGGGACTGACGGTAAAAGAAACCCAGCTGCTTCCGTGTTCAGAATCTCCCGATGGAAACAAGCAGGCAGCGGTATATCATCTGGAATATATGGAATGGTTTGCGCGATGCGGCATTGTTCCGTATGTTCCCGTATTGAAGTCCGCCGCAGAGGACATCCGTGATTCCTTTGATGAGAATGGAATCTGCCGTATTCCGTTTTTGGAAGATACACTTCGAGGCATCAGCACTTATGGCGGTCAACAGTTGGAAACGGATTGGAAAACTGAAACAAAACAGCTGTGTGATGTAACATTCCGGGCACTGCTGATTTTGTATTATTCCAATATGTTGTAGAAAGGATTGTTTATCATGGTACAAATCCATTCCTATCTCGGAGCCCTCACCGCCGCACTGCAAAGCGCATTCGGTGCCCGCCTTGCCTACGTCGGACTGCAGGGCAGTTATCTGCGCGGCGAGCAGACGGAGAACAGCGACATTGACATCATGGTGCTGATAAACGGTCTCACACCGGCCGACATGGCGGTATACCGGAACATCGTCAAGCAGCTGGACGATGCGGAGCACTCCTGCGGCTTTCTCTGCGGCACGGAAGAATTTGCCGCGTGGAACCCCCAGGAGATATTGCATCTTTTATACAGCACACGGGATCACTACGGAACGCTTTCCGATTTTGTTCCGCCGTATTCGCCTGTTGACCACAGAAATTATGTGCTTCTGTCGCTTGGCAATCTGTATCACGCGCTGGTTCACCGGTATGTTCACCGCGGCGCACAGCGGAGTGCCGAAAAGCTGTCCTCTCACGCAAAGGAGCTGTTTTTCCTTTTGCAGGATATTGCCTTATTACGCACAGGAAATTTCCCGGAAAACCGCGCGGCACTGGTGTCCTCACTGAACGAGGAGGACCGCACGGTTTACCGTATCGTCATAGAAGATGCACGGGGTGCGGAATACGACTTCGATGCGGCATTTGCGGAGGTGTTTGCATGGTGCCGGGACAGAATTCTGGAATTTGGAGGAAAAATCTGACATTATGAACATTCCGGACAAAGTACTGAAAAAAAGATTGCAAAACGTATATTTCATCTGGGGACGCGGAAAAACGACGGTTGCCGATCTGCTCCGGGCGCAATATCATTGTGCCGTTTACAGCACCGACGACAGCCGCGACCCGCACCGCGAAGAAGCCGACCCGGCGGACGAGCCATATATGTGCCGTGATTTTGAAGCGGAATACGGGGTGACGTTCTGGGAGCTTCCAAAGGAAGTCATCGCGAAACGGGAAGCGCACTGGTTATCTGAGATGACACCGATGATCATCGCCGATCTTCTGGTGCTTGCGGGACAGCACGACTGCATTCTCTGCGAGGGGGACATCGACTATGATGCCGCGGCAAAGGCGGCGACCCACATGGTGTATCTGTGGAACCGCGCATCGCACTTTGACTGGTTTGACCGTCCCGATCATGCGGATGCGCTGGATTCCATCCGGAACCGTACCGACATCGGGGAAGACGAAAAAGCGCATCTGATCGAACAGGCGTATCAGGCGGTCGCTGTCAACGAGGAATGTCTGCCGGACTGGGTGACACGGCTCGGCATTCCGGTCATTGCGTGGGACGATACGACGACACCCGAACAAACCGCCCGGGATGCTGCGGCGCTATTCGGTCTGGATTCGGTCGGATGACCTGTCATGCCAATGGGAGATCGGTGATCAGACAGATCAATTATATAAAATATTTGTTATAGGTGATTATATTCAATGGAACTTGAGATCAGGAAACTGACACCTGCGCTAGCAGAAGAATACGCGCATTTCTTTGACGTTACACCGCACGATGTCAACATTGAGGAACAGAAATGCTACTGTGTGACGTGGCGCAGTGATGCCTCTTATGAAGCCGACGGAAATCACTGGTTTCCGACAAGGGAAGAGCGGCGGGAAAAGGCGATCCGCTTTGTCCGGGAGGGCAGTCTGCAGGGGTATCTTGCCTTTCGCGATGGGGAAATCGTCGGCTGGTGCAATGCAAACGGAGACTGCCGCCGCTGTGTCGATTATCTGCGGATGTTCTGGCCGATTCCGGCGGAGGATGCGGCTGTCCGTGTGAAATCTGTGTTCTGCTTCGTCATCGCGCCGCAGATGCAGCGCAGAGGAATTGCGACAAAGCTGCTGGAAGCCGTCGTCCGCGATGCCGCCGCGGAGGGGTATGACTATGTGGAAGCATACGCAAACGAGGTTTTTTCTTATGAAGACCACGATTTTCGCGGTCCGGTCGCCATGTATGAAAAATGCGGATTCTGCCGTTATGCCGCACAGGATGGGCGGGTCGTTATGCGGAAAAAACTTTAAAAAATCCCCATCGCATATGAATCTCATGCGATGGGGTGATGAAGGCAATTATAATTACAATTTTACGGTCACGCCGGTCATACCGCTTTCGTTTGCCGCATTCAGAAGACGGATGGTCTCGCGGCTCTCAAACGGCGGATTATAAGTATTCGGCTTTCCGTCGCGGATGCACTCGGCGAGGTATTTCGTTTCCAGATAATACGGATCATCGGTCGGAATGCCGGGAATATCATTCAGATTCACTGTGTGCATCGGCTCTTCCGTCGTTGCAAGGGTCAGAACATCGCCGTGCAGATTTAGCGTTGCCCGCTCAAAATTGACTGTATAGTCGGCGGTGAACGGGAAGTGCTTGCGCGACCAATCGCTTTCCGCCGAAATTACCATACTGGGATAATGATACAGTCCCGCGAAGCTGTCGTTGACCGAATCCTCAAAGACCGGACGGGTCACAGCGGAAACGGCGGTCGGATTGCCGAAAATTGCGCGCATGATGTCTGCATCATGGATGTGCAGGTCGTAAAGACCGCCGCCGGACAGCTCCTTTTTCATGAACCAGTTGTTCCAGCCGAACGGCGGACGGCAGGACGAACAGCGGATGAAATGCGCCGCAATGACGTCTCCATAGGTCTTTTCTTCGACCAGCTTTTTCAGATATACATAATTTCCTGCAAACCGCAGGCACTGACCGATGAGAAGCAGTTTTCCCGCCTTTTCTGCCGCGGCGATCATTTCGTCGCAGTCGGAGACCGTCAGTGCCATCGGCTTTTCGCAGAGGACGTTGACACCGTGTTCCAGGCATTTGATGGCGGCATCGTGGTGCAGATATGTCGGCAGGGCAATGGTCACCATGTCGAGGTCTTCCTTTGCAAGCATTTCGTCAATGTCCTGATACAGACGGATTTCGCCCTCTGACTGATTGACGATGTTCAGCCGTTCTTCGCGGATGTCGCAGACACAGACGAGCCGCAGAAGATCGTTTTCCCGGTTGAACCGGTAATAATTGCCGAGATGGCCGCCGCCCATACTGCCGCAGCCGATAAGTCCTGCTTTTAACATGATTTTAGAAATTCCTTTCTTTTTATAAAGTCTGTTTATTTATAGTACACCGTGATATGTGCGGTTCTCCATACCCGATACAGTACCATGATACCACAGAAACGATATTTTGTCAAGTAGATTTATCCGATACCATACAATTTGCAAAGGAGATTTTCCGATATGTCTGTGATCCCAACCTTGCCCGCCGCGTTCTGCGAACACATGAAGCATTTGCTCGGCAGTAATTACGATGCGTTCCTTTCCGCGTACAATAACGATGCCCAGCGCGGGCTGCGGGTCAATCCCTATAAATGTGATACCGCGCGTTTTCTTGGCCTGAATGCGTTTCCGCTCCGCCCGACGGCGTTTGAGGAAAACGGATTTTACCTCGACTGCACGGAAGCGGGAACGGGAAATCACCCCTTGCATCATGCGGGCGCATTTTACTTGCAGGAGCCGGCGGCAATGCTTCCCATAGCGGCGGCGGGTGCGTTTCTCCGACCAGGCGATTTCGTTCTGGACGTCTGTGCCGCACCCGGCGGAAAAAGCACCCAGCTTGCGGCGAAAATCGGCGCCGGCGGGCTTCTGGTCTCCAATGAATTCGTCCCGTCCCGCGCAAAAATTCTGCTTTCCAACATCGAGCGGCTCGGGATTCCGAACGCCGTTGTCACAAACACGGATGCCGCACATTTGCGGATGTGGTACGCCGGATGCTTTGACTGCGTTGTTGTGGATGCGCCGTGTTCCGGGGAGGGAATGTTCCGCAAAAATCCTCAGGCGATCGCCGAATGGTCGGAGGACAACGTGCGGATGTGTGCCGAACGCTCTTTGGGGATTCTGTCGGATGCACAGGACTGTCTGCGGCCCGGCGGGATTCTTGTGTATGCCACCTGCACCTTTGCACCGGAGGAAAACGAGGAGCTGATCGCGCGGTTTCTCATGCAGTACCCCGGTTATACCGTGGAGATTCTGCCGGAATGCGTGCGGCGCGTGACATCCCCCGGGCTTCCGGTCGCGGGCTGTTCCGCCGATCTGAGCCGTTCTGCACGCTGTTACCCGCACATCACGGGCGGTGAGGGACAGTTTGTGTGCATTCTGCGCAAAGACGGTGATGCGCCGCGCAGAACCATTCCGTCCAACTGGGAAAAAATGACAAAAGAGGAAACTGCCATGTCCACAGCACTTCTGCGGGAGCTGTTTTCGGAAAAGATACCGCAGATCAAAAAACGCGGCGGCATTTTGTATGCGGTTCCGGAGCAGATGGCGGTCAGCGGGAACTGCTTTTCACTCGGTGTCCGGCTAGGCGAGAGTAAGGGGAGCCGCATCGCGCCGCATCATCAGCTGTTTTCGGCATATGGCGGGCAGATGCGGCGGAAATGGAATCTTTCATCGGCGGATCCGCGGGTTCTGCGGTATCTGCATGGGGAGACGATCACCGTTTCCGGGGAGGATTCCGGCGGCGAGAGCGGCGACGGCTTCGGTTGCGTGATGGTGGACGGTTGTGCGCTCGGCGGTGCCAAACGGGTCGGAGATACGCTGAAAAATCATTATCCGAAAGGACTGCGTATTCAGGGGATTTGAATTTATCTGCTATTTATAAATATAATTTCGTTTAACCGAGTGCGACATCCAACACCATCATCAGAAGAAAACCCGACATGATGCTGAGTGTTCCGACAAAGGAAGCACCGTCCTCGCAATCATCGGGGGTGGCATGATCAGCCGTGTCATCTTTATGACAGCTGTCTGGATGATTTGCCGCAGGAATCAGTTCCTCCGCAACCACATACAGCATCGCGCCTGCCGCAAACGACAGCAGCCACGGCATGACAGATGTAATTCCGCGGAACAGAAGCGCGGCGAGAATGCCGGAAACCGGTTCGACCAGTCCGGACAGACATCCGCGCCAAAACGCACGGTGCCGCGGTATTCCGTTCTGTAAAAGCGGAAGCGCAACGGCGGCCCCCTCCGGGAGATTCTGGATGCCGATACCGAGGGACAGCGCGGCGGCAGTACAAAAAGCGGCGGAATCGGTGATCGATTCCGAAGACACCGCGCCGCCATCCTGTATTCCTGAAATCAGCGCAAACGACAGTCCGACCGCCATGCCTTCGGGAATGTTGTGTACCGTCATGGCGAGCCAAAGCAAAAACGAGCGGCGGGAGGAGCCATTATGCGGTCCAGAAACAGGTTTTTCGCCGCGGCATCCGGCGAGACGACGCCCGGCAAGACGGGATACCGCAATATCAGACAAAAGAAGAAACAGAACGCCTGCCGCAAGCCCGCCGGCGGCCGGAAGCCATCCTGGAAGTCCGCTGTCTTCGGCAGCCGCAATCGCCGGTGTCAGAAGACTCCATACTGATGCCGCCAGCATCACGCCCGCCGCAAAACCGAGAAAAACCTGCTTCCATACAGGCTTCATCTGCCGTCGGAAAAAGAACACCGCCGCGGAGCCGAGCACCGTCATCAGAAACGGAAAGGCACAGCCGAGCGCGGTGAGAAATATGGTCTGTGTGAAGTTCATACTGGAATTTCATCCTTTCATTGCCTGGAATTGGATTTAACGTCTATGAAGAAACGCGATTCAGCATCTGTTAAGATGCGCTGTTATCGGTATATGCCGGAGAACGGAAAACGGTGTGCCGCGATGGGAGGATATAAGGAGATTTCCGATACCTGTGATTTCGTGTATCCGGGTCGGATATGAACCTGTAATGAATGAAATTTGAATTTAATTCATTTAAATCGGAATTTATTTAATAGTTCGATGTATGGAAGTATAGCACTTCTCTGCCAAAAATCAGCCGTTCACCTGCATCGCAATACACGATTTTTTACGTTTCCTTCATATTTCTTCCTTATTATACTTTATATCCCGCGTTATCTCTTTACATTTCCGACGTTCTGTGTTATAATAAAGTATCCGCTCCAACTCCGGAAACTTGCACGGCTTTGAGGACAGGCAGGACGACACCATCGGACATTCCACGCACATTCCCGGCATTTCCTCCAAAGAAAGAACCAAACGGTTGTCCCTTTGGCGGCATCTGACATAAATTTCCGCCGGGTGCATATGATAAAGCACAAAGAGGAATTCTAAACTGTGTTTTGAAATCATATGCAAAGGAGAAACCATGCGATGCGGAACTCTCTCAGGCGCCGTCTTCCGACACAGCTGAAACGGCTTTATGAAACCGGGCGGACGGTTGTTCATCTGTATAACACCTGCCGTCTTTCCCGCAGTGCCGCGGGACTGTCCTATTATTTTTTGCTTGCGCTGTTTCCGCTGATTGTCTGTTTTTCGATTCTACTGACACAGTTTCAGCTCAATGAAGGCGATATTCTGCGGCTTTTGGAATCGTGGATTGCGGATGACCTCGATGCGCTTGCCGCATTTGAGTGGCAGAATCCGGATGCGGTGTCCTCCACTCTGATTTTTCTGGTATCTCTGACCCTGCTTTTATCGGCATCTGCGGGTGCGTTCCGCTGTCTTGCGCAGACCGCCGACGACATCCATCGCGCCGCAATGCCGAATCCCGTTCATTCCCATCGTTTCGGCGGAATTTTCGGCACCGTATTCAGTTATCTGTTTGCGGTTCTGTTGTTTTTTGCGATTTATCTGTCTGTTTTCGTTCTGGTGCTCTGGGAGGAGCTGACCGCGTTTGCATCGCATTTTCTTGTCATTCCCGCATTTGTAACTTTACTTGGAAAACTGCGTTTTCTGCTGTTGTTTCTGCTCTTTTTCTTGATCTGTTATGCTTTACAGTATATTTTACAGCCAAAAAACACAGCCGGATGTGCACTTCTGCCCGGAACACTGCTTTGTTCTGTCGGTATGGGCATTGTGACGGTCTATTTTTCCCTGTTTGTCCGCGGAAGCGCGAAATATTCCCTTGTTTACGGCTCGCTTGCTTCGATGGTACTTCTTCTGATGTGGCTTTTTGTCTGCGGAAATCTGGTGCTCATCGGCGTGGCGGTCAATACGGTTTTTCGTCTCGATAATCATAAATAGAAATTATAAATACCAGATAAGAAAGGATGTCCCAAAATGAAAGTATTCCATTGTACCCCCGACAAGGAAAATCCTCTGCGCGTGTTCGGTCTGAATCCGTATTACGACGGCGAGGGCTTTTCCAAGTGTCACAAAGCCATCCGTGACGAGATCCGTCACATCGCGCCGTTCGGTGTCCGCAGCTGCGGCGGCAGAATCTGCTTCCGTACCAATGCACACACCTTCACCCTGCGCATGACCATCGCCCATCTGTGTTACGACATCGGAATGTCCACGTATTCCTGCTCGTCCGCGGATGTGTACATCGGCGCGCGCCCGACATCGTTCTTTGCCGGACTGCTCAACCCGCCTGGTGAGATGCGCGAAAAGGACAACGTGACAGCAGAACGGACTTTTGTAAAATCCGGCGAAATGGAGGATGTCACCGTTTTTCTGCCGCGCAACGAAACCGTCACCGCGTTTTCTGTCGAGATCGACGACGATGCCGTATTGGAAGCACCGACACCCTACCGCAACGCGCACCCTGTCGCATTCTACGGCTCCTCCATCACCGAGGGCGGATGCTCCACACGTGTCGGATGCAATTATATTTCCATCTTGTCAAACCGTCTGAACATTGACGTTCTCAACTACGGTTTTTCCGGCAGTGCGCGCGGAGATCTGGCATTTGCCGATTACATCATTGCGCAGAATCCGTCCATATTTGTTTACGATTACGACCACAACGCGCCGACACCGGAATTTCTTGCCGATACCCATGCACCGTTCTTCTGGCGTGTGAGAAACGCACTGCCCCACTTGCCTATTATCATGATGTCGCGCCCGGATTATCTGCGGGATGAGGATGCCGCCCGCCGCCGTGCGATCATTAAAAAGACATATGACGATGCCGTGGCATCCGGTGACAAGCTCGTGAGATTCGTGGACGGCGGCAAATTTTTCCCCGATCATCTCACCGCGGTCTGCTCCCTTGACACGGTGCATCCCAACGATACCGGTTTTCTGATGATGGCGGATGCGCTGACACCGTATCTGAACGAATTTCTTTGCTGAAAAACGGAGTCGATTCCGCAGCATACAGAAATCAAAACACCCGTCCGGTCTGTCCTGTGTCCGGGCGGGTTAATTTTATATTGGTTTTATAAATAGGTTTTAATCAGATAATCCAAGCGAAAAGAGTGCATTGGCATTTTTCCAGAGGATCTTTTCTTCCTCTTCCAGTGTCAGACCGAGCACGGAAAACAGTTCCAGTTCCCTTTCCGGAATCCACATCGGATAATCCGTGCCGAACAGAACGTGCTCCGCCCCGTAACAGCGGATGATCTGCCGGACTTTTTCTGCCGGCATGAACGCAAGCGACGACGATGTATCAAAATAGAGATTATCAAATCCGCCAAGCTCCAGCACAGCTTCGTCCCAGACGGACCAGCCGCCGAGATGCGCCGCAATGACGGTGAGATCGGTGAAAATTTCCATGATCGGGCGCAGACGGTTGGGGTTGGACATATCGTAACGGTAGTCCCCGGTGTGAAGCAGGAGTGGAAGATGGTATTTTTCGCACAGCTCATAGATTTTCAGACATCGGTAATCATCGATTTTGAACCCCTGCACATCGGGATGAAGCTTGACCCCGCGCAGACCGAGCGACATCAGATGACGGATGTCTTCTTCCGGGTTTTCGGATTCGGGGTGCATGGCGCCCAGACCCGTCATGGTTCCGCCGCTGCTCTGCACTTCTGCGGCGATGAATTCATTGATGGACTGCACCTGTCCCGGCTTTGTTGCAACGGAAAAAATGAGATTGTGCGTCACGCCTGCTTCGGCGGATTCTCTCTGCAAGGTGGCTTTCGTCCCGTCTTCCCGCATATCGAGGTCATAAAACCGGCTGATTCCGGCAACCGCACGCGCGGCGATTTTGTCGGGGTAAATATGACAGTGGCAGTCAACGATCGGCATATGATATTTCATAATGGTTCCTTTCTTCGCAAGTACATAACATCTGTATCCCATTATACAATATTTCCGGAAAAAATGCAAGAGCAGATGCGAAAAACAGATGAAAAAGTTATTGTATTTTTTCTGATAATATGGTATAATATCAGAAACAGCAATCCATGTCCGCAAAAACGACCGTTTCAATGTCAGGAGGAGTACCGTTGAAGATTACATTTTTTGAAAGCGAAGACACCGTTCACCCGCGCATTTCGTATCTGCAAGAGCGCGGAACGTGGCTTTCGGCGCCATTTCCGGTGTGGAAGATTGCGGAGCGGGTCGGTATCCTGTTTACCGTGTTGGTTGCGGTGAGTTTGGTGCTGTATTTTAGGTATGTCGTGAATCAGCCGGATTTCGGCGCGGCGGATATCGCTGCGATTCTCATTCTGTGGCTGCTTTATCTGCCGCTTCACGAATTTTCTCATGTGCTGTTTTACGTTCTGGCGGGTTACGGTGTGGATACCGTGCGCTTCTTTCCAGACGTGCGTTCCAAAAAGCCGCTGTTCCAACGCCTGGGCGGTTCCGTGTACACATTGCTTGCGGCATTTTCGCGTGCGGAGGTGGTCATGGGACGCCTGTTTCCGCTATTGCTTCTGACGGTTCTGCTGCTTGTGCTGTGTCTTGCGCTTCCGGAACACCAACCTGCGCTGTTTCTGCTGGCAATCACCAATCTGGGCGGATCAAGTTATGATATCTGTTACGCGGCGGCAGCCCTTTTGATGCCGCGCGGCGCCGTCTGGATCGGCGGTGCATGGTATCAGCCCGCAGACGATGCGCCGTTTGTGATCTGCCGCTTTCGACTGACGCCCGACCACAAGGCCGTGCAGTATCAGGCGTTCCGTTTCGCGCGCAGAAAGGCAACCGAGCGGCGCGGCATACCGGCATGGCGTGGCTTCCCAACATGGCGAGGCTGCACGGCGGAGGAAATTCCGACACCGCCGCTGTCCGCTCCCGGTCGTGTCTTGATCGAGGAATTCAAAACGCAGTTCCATTTATAAATACTATATAATATTTGAAAGGATCCTATATCAAATGAAAAATATTCCCGCATCCGTCCGCGCACACATTGAGGAAACCGCGGCAAAACTGAAAAAATACCCGAAACTGGAAAAACTCTACCGCAACTGCTACCCCAACACCCTGGAAACGACCGCAGAGGTTCTTCCCGACGGCTCGACCTTCCTTTATACCGGCGACATTCCCGCCATGTGGCTGCGGGATTCCACCGCGCAGGTCACGCAGTATCTTCCGCTGACGAAGGACGACCCCGAAATCCGTTCGATTTTACGCGGACTGATTACAAGACAGCTGTTTTATGTCCGCTGTGACCCGTATGCAAACTCGTTCAATTTAGAACCGGTCGGACATCATTACACGGACGACCGTCCCGTTGCAAACGACTGGGTCTGGGAGCGCAAATACGAGGTGGATTCCCTTTGCTATCCCATCCGTCTTGCATATCTGTACTGGAAAGCCTGCGGCGACGATACGATTTTCGACGAAAAATTCGTCGCGAGCATGGAGACGGTCGTTGATCTCTGGATCACCGAACAGCATCACATGGAGAGATCCGCGTATTATTTCAAGCGCCCCGACTGCCGCTGGATCGATACGCTTCACAACGACGGCCGCGGTTATCCGGTCAACTACACCGGCATGACCTGGTCCGGATTCCGTCCGAGCGATGACAGCTGTACGTTCGGTTATCCGACCGCATCCAATATGTTCGCCGTCGTTTCCCTGCGGCAGCTTCATGAAATTTTCACGGCATATCCCACGGCAGGCGGCAACGCCGAACGCATTTCTAAACTGCTTGGAAAAATTAACACCCTGTGCGAGGAGATCGAACACGGCATTTCGATGTACGCAGTCGTTTATCATCCGAAATACGGAAAAATGTACGCCTGCGAGACCGACGGCTTCGGCAATCACATTCTGGCGGACGACGCCAATGTTCCGAGCCTCCTGTCCGCGCCATATCTTGGCTTCTGCGCGCCCGATGATCCGATCTATCTCAACACCCGCCGCTTCATTCTGAGCGAGGACAATCCGTTCTACTATTCCGGAAAAGCCGCAAGCGGCGTCGGCAGTCCGCACACGCCGGAGGGCTATATCTGGCACATTGCACTTTCGATGCAGGGGCTGACCGCGCTTGACGAAAACGAGATCCGTTCCCTCATCGACACGCTGGTTTCCACCGATGCGGATACCGGCTATATGCACGAAGGCTTTGATGCAAACGATCCCGCGGAATTTACGCGCGCTTGGTTTGCGTGGTCGAACTCTCTGTTTGCCGAATTTATCGAATCGGCACTGGAACGGGGAATTTTATAATCTGTTTAATAAATGCTTGTATAATTTCACGTAGACAGTTATGCCGTTTGATTTCAAAAAAGAATACAAAGAATTCTATATGCCCAAGGACAAACCGCAGATCATAAATGTTCCGAAAGCAAATTTTATTGCGGTAAGAGGCAAAGGCGACCCCAATCAAGAAGGCGGCGCATATCAGCAAGCGATCGCTGTGTTATATGCTGTTGCATACACTTTGAAAATGAGTTACAAGACAGATTACAAAATAGAGGGATTCTTTGAATACGTCGTCCCGCCGCTTGAAGGATTTTGGTGGCAGGATGGGGTTGTCGGGGTGGATTGTACAACCAAGTCCTCTTTCAACTGGATCTCTGTTCTTCGTCTGCCCGATTTTGTCTCGAAAACGGATTTTGCGTGGGCTGTGGAAACAGCAACGAAAAAGAAAAGGATGGATTGTTCTTTGGCGGAATTTTTAACCGTCGAGGAAGGCTTATGCGTTCAGATCATGCACCTGGGCTCCTTTGACGAGGAGCCGAAAACAGTGGCTTTGATGGATGCTTACCTTGCGCAGAACGGATATGTAAACGACTTTAATAATAACAGATTCCATCACGAAATTTATATGTCCGATGCCAGAAAAGTCGCCCCCGATCAGTGGAAAACTGTTATCAGACATCCGATCAAAAAAGCGTAACCAAATTCAAAATTGATGCGCTTTTCTCTGATGTTTTCGAGAACATATAGATAATATGAAGAAAACATTATTATACGCAGTTTATAATTACAACCGAATGAAAAAGGAGGATTCCGATGAAAACCTTAACCGAATATCGTAACACAGCGACGCCACATCTTCTGCCGATTCTGACAGAACACGCAGCACCTGACACTGCCATCAATTTTTCCGTTCTGATCAATATCATCGCGCATCCCTGTGCCGCGACATTTTCGGACGGCGAGGAGATCCTCATCTGCCATTCCGGAAATCCGTTCCCAGTTTGGGTCTACGCAAAGGAACCCTGTACGGCGGAAACTGCTTCTGTGATCGCCGATTGCCTTGAAAAGTATTTTCCGCTTTCCGAGGGATTCCACTACAATCTCACCTCCACCCTTTACCGCACGCTCTGCGATGCCGACTCCCGGATCGCATCTTCCCATGTCAAAATGGAGTTAATTTCTCACCGGCTCGATGCGATAAACGACATCCTTCATCCCTGTGACGGCGGTGTTTTTCGTCCGCGGGAGGACGAAATTCCGTATCTCACCAGGCTTTGGCACGACCTTTCGATGGAAATGGAGGGATTTGACCATCCAGAAGACTTCTGCCGGGACAAGGTGTGCCGTCTGATGGAAACAGGTTCGCTGTATGTCTGGCGCAACGGTGATGGCGAGATCACGGCGCTGACCTCCCGCGGGACGTATGCAAACACTTACGGAAAAGTTTCGTCCGTCTACACCTTACCCGCATATCGCCGCCGCGGCTATGCCATCAATCTGGTGCATTATGTCACACAGACCATTCTCCGCGACGGTCTTGTGCCGATCCTCTACACAGATGGCGGTTATGCCGCATCCAACGCCTGTTATGCGAAAATCGGATACCGCGAGGTCGGTCATCTGTGCACGGTCAAAAAATGAAATTAAATATCATTTATAAAAGGAGGATATGAACATGCAAACCTTTCGCAACCCGGTGTCTCCCTTTGATGCGCCGGATCCGTTCATGACCTGGGACGGTGTGACGGGATACTACTATTCCCTGTTTACGCGCGGTTCACGGTTGGAGCTGTTCCGTTCCCGTCATGCGGCAAACATTGTCACGGATGTGGATTCCCGGATCTTGTTCCTGGCAGATGGGAAAAACGGTATCTTCGGTGACATCTGGGCACCCGAAATGCATCGCGCGCCGAACGGGAAATGGTACATCTACACAAGCGGCCGTGTCACGCCGGAACCCGGTGAAAAGCGGCTGTTCATCATGGAATCCGAAACGGAGGATCCGTTCGGTGCATGGAATTTCCGCGGACTGCCTGCGCCCAACCTCTTCGCCATTGATCCGACGGTGTATACCGATGAGGACGGACGACAGTATATCTGTTATTCCCGCGTTGACCGGGAATACGGTCAGGTTCTCGACATCCGGGAGCTTGTCACGCCGTTTACATTCGGTGAAAAAACGGTCATGATTGCAAAAGCGGAATATGACTGGGAACTGGTTCCGCCATACGACAAAAGCCGCATCAATGAAGGCGCGTTCTTTGTAAAGCGCGGAAAACGTCTGTACATTTTGTATTCCGGTAATGGCTGCTGGTCGGATGACTACTGTCTTGGACTTCTGGAGCATACCGGCGGCGATCTTCTGTCTGCCGACAACTGGAAAAAGCACGAGGTTCCGGTATTCACCAAAGGAAACGGCGTATACGGTCCCGGCCACGCATCGTTTTTCGCATCTCCCGACGGAACAGAGGTGTGGTGCGCGTATCACGGAATGAAAGAACATAATGAGCACGCCGTCTGTGCGCCCCGGTATTTCAACATTCAGAAAATGACGTTCGACGAGCAGGATTTCCCTGTTCCCGCGACGGCGGTCGGTTATGAAACTGATCTTGTCCCACCGAGCGGAGAGAAATATTAAACTGTATATAAAAACAAAAACATACAGACCGTCCGACAGAAAATACTCCATCGGGCGGTCTGCGAATTTATGCGCTATTTATAAATATGCTTTTACGTTTCAGAGTGTGTTTTCCAACGCACGGATGAGCGCCGTTCTTGCCGCACGGAAATGAGCGGGATGATAATCCACATCGTCAAATTCGCGGCAGACTGACATACAGATCTCATCTGCCGTTGTCTTGTCCACGGAAGAAAGCGCTTTCAGCATCTCATATTCCTCAGCACTTGCGCGCTGTGCTTCCAGACGGACAGACATCCACGGCTCGCCGTCGCCGGGATACATGATGTGCGTATCACCCGCCGGCAGATAACAGACAGAGTCTGCGTTGTGGTGTTCGGGACAGCTCTGCTCAAACGGATTCTGCCCCGGCTGGTAGAAGTTCGCCGCCCAGTGCAGATACCCGGTCAGGTTGTAGCGGTAGCTTGCCCAGAAATGGTAGCGGGTCGCAAGCAGGGGGTAGTCCATGAAACGGTTGATGGTGCCGTTTCCGCGCGGACCGCAGCAGTCGTAGTACCAGATTTCATCGCCGTAGGTGCGGAATGTCTCGATCTCTGTTCTGTGCTTCTGGTATTCGGCGTTCAGCGGAACCCAGATGTCAATGGCGCCGTGAACCGGACCGAACGACATCGCATCGATCAGCTTCAACTCCGGTGCGAGTTTGCGGACAAGACCGCACAGTGCGCGATATTCCATTGCGTTTGCGTTGTTCGGCTCATCGGCAATGCCGAGCAAAAGTGCATCCAGCCATCCGCGTTCTTTTAAGAATTTCACCATCGCAGGCAGCATCTGCGCCAGATAACAATAGCATTCAAAGCTCATCGACTCCATGCCGTTGATGAGAATGGTTGATTCGCTCCAGCTGCGGCGGAAGCCAAGACCGAAATTGAATTTCGTATATCCGAGCGACATTGCTTTCGACAGGAATGCTTCCATCGCATCAAAGGAAATTTCCCATTTATTGTCGCCAAGCGGTTTCCCGACAGGCCCCGGACAATAGAGCATATTCTGGCGCATCCGGCGCAGCATCGTGAGATATTTGGTATCAAGATCATCAAATTCCGGTGTTCCCTGCTCGACATCGTGATATCTGCACACGCATCCGCGGTTGTAACCGACGATCATAGTCAGGCTTTCGTCGGGGACGACGACGGCACTGACCTCGATTGTGACCGGAATTTTCTCATCTCCGACAACAATCGCCGCCGTCCGCGTACCGACCGGTGCATCCTTTGCAATCCATTCGGACAGATAGACGGCACAGATGCCGTTTTCATTGACCGGCAAAGTTCCGTCTGAGGGTTTCAGGCAGTCATAAAGGTCGTAGGGCGCGATGCGCTCGGGGATGTGCGGCCCGGAGTTGTTTTCGTCCAGGCCGTGATTGCGTTCGACGTGAACCGGAACCATTTCGTACAGTTCCGGATTCCAGCCCTCGGCCTTGATGCTGACGGTTTCCGTTTTCACGTCGGACAGTAAGATCTGCGCACAAGCATAACTTCCGCGGACTGCGAGAATTCTGATCTCTTTTGTTCCGCTTTCATAATCGGTGATGTCAGGATACAGGAATTCCGATACATCAACACAGGTGTAACGCATATGTAGGTACCTCCATCGGTATAAATTTCTAAATGGTATTTACAGATTGGAACGGATGTATGTGGACAGGATCTCGGTCTCTTTCCCCGCAAGCATTCCGTTGAAAACAACATCGGCGCGCCAGCGAGTCGGCTCGATGAGTTCGTCATGACGGAAACGTACCGTGTCAAGATACCGGTCCGTCACCGCTTCAAAGGTATCGCCCCAGTTCATGTGCCGCTTGATTCTCCGGACAAGACGTTCATCGCTTTTCAGATCGACAAACACCTTCAGGTCAAGCCGTTTGACAATTTCCGGCACATACAGGGCAAACAATCCTTCAACAATAACGAGACGGTTGTCCGGATCGTCTGCGGCGGAATTGAAATCCTCAATGATCTTCGGAATATCCAGTGCATCCGGATGGTTCATTTCGCAGTATTCCTTTCCGGTGATCGGTGCGATCGTGTTTTTCAGCGGGCGGATGTAGTAGGAATCCATGTGAATGACGACTGGCGACACATCGGAAAAGAGCTCCTCCAACTTTGTGGTCAGTGTCGATTTTCCGGAGCACGTTCCTCCGGCGATGCCGACAAGATAAGGTTTGTGGCTCATAATGTTCTCCTTTTTATTATAAATGCTGTTTATTTTTGATTTCACCGCAAATCCATGCGATGCCGTCCGCACATCTCTGCGCGACATCGGCAAAATGGTTTCCGGGATTGGATGCCCGCTTCACACAGCATCCGGATGCACACAGAATGTCCGCCGCGCGTTCCGTACACACGCCGACCGATGCCAGATGCGGGTTCCGTGCCGCAGATTCCCGGTCACCAAGCGAAAGATAGACCGGAAAACCCGGTATCCGGTGTGCAGAACCGTATTTTTCAAGGCACGTTAGAAATCCGTCATACCAGAGCGATCCTGACATGGAAGCGATGCCGGCAAACGCATCGGTCTCCATCATCGCCCAGAGCGCAAACAGTCCCGCAAGCGAATAACCGCAGAGTGCATACTGCGCAAATCCGTATGTCTTTGACAGATACGGCAGAAGCGTTCCGATGAGAAACGCAAGAAATTCAGATCCGCCGCCCCCGAAATCCTCCCCACCGGAAAAGGCACGCGGTGCCTGCCACGGAGATAGTTCCCGGTTCCAGTCGACCGCAACGGTACACAGGACAGTTTCCGGCGAAAGAACGGCGAGAATATCCGCAACAGCCCTCCCCTCCGTTTCCCGTGCACAGGGCAGAACGGCGCAGACCGTGCCGCATCGGTTCCCTGCCTGCAGGGATGTGGGCGAGGACATGGGGGATGACTGCGGCGGGTACAGTCGGATGCGATGTTCCATCTCTGAATACAATAGCGGCACCTCCGGGACAGCGCAAATGGCTTTATATGAAACCATTATAACCGATAACGCGGATTTTTGCAATAGGTTTCCGGAAATTTTTGGGAAAATTTTTTTAAAAACCGCTCTGCCCTCTTGCAAAATTCGTAAAAATCTGATATAATGAAAGCGTAAATGAAAAAACGTGTATGGAGACAATGATTACATTTACCTCCAACGAAAACAGAAATAATAAACAGAGCAAAATAATAGCATCATCATTCATAAACGCTATATAAGAAAGGAATCCCGACATGAACTTTTTCACACATGAAATCACAATACAGAACGTGACCGTTCCCCTGCGCTGCTACATTCCCGATGTCTGCGGCAAAACCGCGTATGCGGGAAAGCGCCCCGCCGTCATCATCTTTCCGGGCGGAGGTTACAGCTTCACCTATTCCGGCGAAGCGGAGCCGATTGCCCTGCAATATGCTGCCGAGGGTATCTGCGCATTCATTCTCGACTACAGCTGTGCGCCGGAACACTTCCCGCTCCCGCAGCTGCAAGCGTTTGCAGCGATCCGTTATGTCCGCGAACACGCAGAGGACTTCGGCATCCGCGCAGACAACCTTGCGACCAGCGGCTTTTCCGCCGGAGGTCATCTGTGCGCCTGTACGGGAACGCTCTGGAACAAGCCGGAGTTCCGTCCGTATCTGAAAGCAGCAGGCATGACTGACTGCCAGCCGGAGATCTACCGCCCCGACAAGCTGATTCTCTGCTACCCCGTCATCAAAGCGTTCACGCAGTTCCACCATCACGGTTCCTTTGTGAACCTGCTCGGCGACGATGTGGAAAACGAAGAATTACGGCATCTTCTCTCGCTTGACGAACAGATCGACGATGAAACACCGAAATCATTCATCTGGCACACCTCCGAGGACACCGGCGTTCCGATCCGCAATTCCCTTGATTTCGCCACCGGTCTTGCAACGCGCGGCATTCCCGTGGAAATGCACATTTATCTGCATGGCGGACACGGATTGTGTCTGGGAACCTGCGTGACTGATGACCGTCCGTTTACCGAACCGCATGAGGTTTCGGAGTGGATTGACAAGGCTGTCCGGTTTGCATACGAAGCATAAAAATTCAATTAACACAGAACACAAATTGAGAAAGGCTTTTTCAGACGTTTTCCGGTCTGCGAAGGCCTTTTTTCTAAAATTTCCGGAAATCGTTAGTGAAAACTGCAATTTCGACTGATTCATACAGCAGAGAGGAATCCGGTGCGCATCACCGGAGACCATGATCATGACCTTTCAAGGAGGAATCCCGATATGGACGACAACGCCGCGCTTGCGCGTCTGATGGAACAGTACGCGCCGATGGTGACTGCCGTTGTTTCCGGTATGCTCGGACGCGGGCACAGACGGGACACGGAGGAAGTCACGGCAGATGTTTTCTTTTTATACTGGCGTGCGGAAAAATATGATGAAAGCGAGACCGGTACGCGGAATCTGCTTCTGACGATCGCGCGCAGACAAGCGATCAATCGTCTGCGTGTCATCGCACGGCACAACGACGAGATCGTCTCAGATGAGCTGCTCGATGCGGAGCTTGCCGACGGGGGTCTGTGGGAGGATGATATTTCCGCATCCATCGACCGGCAGACCATCCGCGCCGTCATCGACGGTCTGACACCGCCGGACAATGAAATTTTCGTGCGCCGGTACTATTACTGCCAGCCGGTAAAAGAGATCGCCCGCGCCATGCACCTGCCCGCCAAAACCGTGGAAAACCGGCTGTATCTCGGCAAAAAGAAGATAAGAGAACAGCTTCTGGCGCATGGCATCGGACATGACCTTGTCCGCCCTGGAGATTCCGCCGCAAACAACGCAAAGAAAGGATGAATGCAATGAATCGCTCCTATACCAATCGCAAACCATACAGAACATCCTGTTTTCTGACCGTTCTGCGCGCGCTCACCCCCGACGAGCTTCCGCGCATCGGCGAGCCGCATCTTTCTCGCCGGACACAGAAACGTCTTTTGAACATGGTCGAACAACGGCTGAACACACCGGGGTATGTCCCGGGGGATAATATACACCGAACGAATCCCCGGAACACACCGGAACCCGTCTCTCTCCGCGATTTCGGCGGCGAGGGTGCGGAATTTGAAATCGTAACGTGGAAAAAAACACTTCTGAACGCGGCGGTGTGCATTGCGCTGGTCGTGTGCCTGGTCGGTGCGGGCGTTTATTTCCGCGCGGACATCGGTGCGTATCTTGCATCGGTATTTGAAGAACAGGACGGTCAGCCGGACAGTGTTGTCACAACACCGGCGGAGGATACCACCGCCCTCATAAAAGAGCCGGAAATGGAAACCGACCTGTTCACGCTGTCGGTAGAAGCACTTTCCTATGATGATGACAAGACGGGACTCGTGCTCCGTCTGACGGACAACTCAAACACCGAACCTTATGATGAGATCCGCTGTGACCGCTATGTTCTTTCCCTTTATGATGAAAGCCGGAGGCGCTGGCTGACCAAGATCGACCTTACGGAATCGTTTCTGAACATACAGTACGAAAGGGTGTCCGAGCTTATCTTTTCCGCCACCGGGGAAAACGTTTCAGGGGGTGGTACGGAAGCATTTCTCTATGTAGATCAACGCCTTGACCAGAACGGCCCATGGCAGTGGAAGCTGGAATTGTACGGCTTGCGGATGATACGGTACACAGAGACCGATAAAGTCATCACACTGGAAACCGATGTGTCCGGATATGTCAGCACGGTATTTGAGACCACCGTGACTTCGGATACCCCACAGACCTATGATATACAGGAAGTTCCGTATGCATCCCGTGCAGCGGAAAACGAATCCGATACGCTGACCCTGTCGCTTGACAATACACCCGCCATCAACGAAACGCAGATCTCCGTCACGCTGAATGGCATTCACGACGACATTTCCGGTTATGTGGTGTACTACAACACGATGCGCCTGGAACGCTGGAACGCGGAAAATGAGACCTGGGACTATGTTTCCGGCGATACGATTTTCAACAGACCGAAAGCAATGCTGATGGCGGGAGAACTGCACTTTTGGATCGGCTGGGAAGACCCCGATCTCACCCCGACGCTTACTTTGAACATCCCCCCACTCACCGCGGGCATTTACCGCGTGATGCTGGAGAAGCTGATCTCCGTCCGGGATGCGTATGCTAATGAAACCGTTGAATACGACCTTGTGGAAGAAGTTGTGGAGAACGGTGCGGTCAGCTGTCTGTTTACCGTAAACGAATCGTAAAACGAAAGGAAGTTCCATATGAAACGACTTTCTTTCCTTATTATATTATCAACATTCTGTCTTTTCCTCCTTTGTGCCTGCCATGCGGAAACGACCGACTCTGCGGCGCGTTCCATGATATATGCACAGGAGGAGATCACCCTGCCGGACGGCTGGCGCGTGACGGCACTTCCAAAGGTTTCGTATGATGCACACGCGCAGACCGTGACTGTGGACGTCTACCGTGATCTGGAACCGCTTGCGGACGGTTTTGTTCCGTCGGAATACACGACGGCGACCTTTGACATATCAGGAGAACTACTTTCCATCAACGGATACTCCGAGTTCGCAGCGGACACAGCATCTGCCGTGCAGACCAATTCCGCCTATCCGGAGCAGCATCCGGGGGCAATCGTCCAAGCGGTGTATCCCTTTGACGACGGGACTGCCATGACGTATGAGACCCTGTATTCCGACCACGAAGCGGGTGTCTGGCTGAATCTGTTCGACGAAAACGGCACCCTGCGCTTCACAGTCTCCCCATCTGACTGCTTTGATTATGATCTGTCGCGCGACATCGGTGCGGCGGCGAACGGCGGAGACTTCTTTTCCGTGACCGACGTTCTCAAAATCCGTGGTGCGGACGGGACACCTGTGTACTGTGTGCTGACGACCGAGGGGCTGTGCGCGTTGTATGCAGACAGCCGTTGCGCGTGGGCCATCTCCGACCGTGCGCCGGCGGCGGTCATATGGGTTACACCCGACACGGGCGCCGATGCGGTTGCTGATGCGGGTGCCGATACAGTACTGTTTCTGTCAAATGCGGGCGGAAAACAGAGCCTGCGCACCGTTGACACGACTGCCGGAACATTGGGCGAAGCCGTTTCTTTTCCGGAAGAGCTGAACACAAACAACGGAACGCTGACGCTTCTGACCGGCGGCGGGCAGTATCCGCTGTATGTTAAAAACCGCACGGGACTGTATGGTATGACCCCCACAGTCGGGGAGGACGGCACGCTTTCCATGACTGCCGTGCTTCTTGCCGACTGGGCGGCGTGTGAGATGGCATCGGATGAAATTAACGGCATGGCGGTCATCGACGAGGACACCCTGTTCCTTGCGGTATCTGATATGTATAAAGATAACGACTGGGCGTCGTTTTACCGGTGTACGTATGTAAATCCGGAAGATGTCATACAAAATAAGGAGATCGTCCTTGCCCAGCTCCAAGCGAATTTCAATCTGCAATTTGCCGTCCGCGATTTCAACAAGCATTCCGACACGCACAGAATCGTCATCCGCGATTATACGCAGTATGACGATGCCGAAACGCAGAAACTGCGCCTGGACACCGACATTGCTGCCGGGAACATTCCCGATATCTACATTTTCGGCGGCGGAAGCGGCGTGTATTCTACCGACCTGCTCATCGAAACCTACGCATCCGCCGGTGCCCTGTGCGACCTCAAAGAACTGTTTTCCGCCGACCCGGATTTCGGGTATGACAATCTGCTTTCCTGTGTGACGACTGCATTTGAAACAGCGGACGGAAAACAGTACCGTTTTCCGCTCGAATATACCGTTAGCTGTAAAGTCGGTCACAGTGCTGATTTCCCGCCCGAGGACGGCATTCCGACCGCAGAGGAATATCTGGCGTTCTGCAAGACCCTGTTGCCGGGGCAGTATGTCGCCACAAATGATAAATCCATGAGGAATGAACTGCTTGATGCGCTGATTGCGGAATGCTATGATATGGAAAGCGGCATCTGTACCTTTGATGACGGCAGAATGGAAGCGTTTCTTCTGGAACTGGACACCGTCTGCGCCACACTCACCTATCCGGCAAGCGGAACGATTGCGACCACCGCCGACAAAAACGACCTGTTCCGCCAAGGTACGATGCGTGTGACAACTGCATCTCTCTCCTCTCTTACCACATTTGCAAGTCTCGGTTACAAGCTCGGGGAGGATACGGTTTTTCTCGGAACGCCAAACGATGACGGTTTTTTAACGGCAAGCATCAATGCTTATTCCAGCTTTGCCGTTTCCTCGGTCAGCGAATATAAGGCAGAAGCGGTGAAGCTGCTTGGTCATTATCTTGCGAACAATTCCGGCAAAGGATATGACATTATCCCATTTTACAAATCAGACATTGATGCCTCCGCCGCGTATTATGCCGGTCAGACCTTTGTTGTCAACGGCACGCAGTCTGGTGTCGTCCATGATGCACGAGCGGAGGAGATGCCGGGCTTCAAATACAAGCTGACCGATGACGATGTCGCCGCATACAAGGCGTTTCTCGATTCTCTCACACGGCGTACGCCGTCCGACACGGCGGTTTCAGATATTTTCTGGGAAGAATACGAATCCCGCGGAACGAAATCGTACCGGGAAATGCTCGACACAGTGCAGTCGCGCGCCGAAATATATCTTGCAGAACAGAAATAGAAAGGAGCACTCCAATGAAGACCACCCGATTTTTCCTGACACTTGCACTTCCCTTGCTGTTCCTCCTCTCCTGCAATAACGCCGACCCGGAGCAGCCGGATACGACAGACGAAACCCGCTCCGTTGTGTTCCGGGAGGAGATCGTCTCCTTTTCCGATGGCTGGACAGCGACGAATTTTCCCATGATGACCTTTGACGGCAAGATCCTGACCGTGGACGTGTGGCGCGACACCGGCATCGACGAAAACGGCGACGGCTGGAGTGAATATGACAAGTCCCAGGCACGGATTTCCGCCGACGGCACGGTTCTGTCCGTGGTCGGGTTTGAAACATATACGGATCTTACCGCGGACGGCTCCGATGAAGCTTCCGACACCGTATCGTATCCCCCCCAGCATGACGGGCGGATCATCCGGACATATCCGTTTGACAACGGCTTTGCCATGACTTATGAAACCCTGTATACCGATTATGAAGCCAACGTGTGGGTCACACTCTTTGACAAAAAGGGCAATGCCCTCTTTACCGCATCCCCGGCGGAGGTGTTCGGTTATGACTTGTCGCGCGATGTCGGAAATGCATCCGGCGAAGTGTTCACAATATTGTCCGCGGTACGCGTTCCAAGCGATACAGAAGACGGTACAGATGGATACGCGGTTCTGACGACCGAGGGACTGGTCTTTTATGCCGCCGACGGAACGGTCGTGTGGTCTCTTGACAACGGTGTCACGCCGACTGCGGTTCTGTATGCCGGGGGAGAGCTGTTATATCTCCACGAAGACAGAAACGGTGCGCAGACGCTTTCCGTTGTCAGCACAAAAGACGGCACCGTCAGCGGAACCGTTCCCCTGCCGGAAGAACTGAACGATGATACCATCGCCGGGAACGGCACGGAAATTCTCGTCGGTGCGGGATATGACCTGTATGTGTCTTCCGGGCGCGGACTGTACGGTCTGACGCTGACAGCGGCAGAGAACGGAATTCTCACCGCGCATCCCACGCAGGTGTGCGACTGGACAATGTCCGACATTGCACCGTCCGACATCCATTCCATCTGCATTCTCGACGATACTGCATTTGCGATCGCGACAAGAAACGGTCTCGATTTCCTGAATTCGGAAAACGTCCTCTCCCTGTACCGGATGCTCCCGGTAGACGAAATTCCGCAGAAGCAGGAGGTCGTGCTTGCCCAATTGGCCGAAGACTATTATATGCAGTTTGCCGTGCGGGATTTCAATAAATCATCGGACGAATACCGTGTGGTCATCCGCGATTACACGCAGTATGCCGATACGGAATCCATGAAGCTTGCCTTTGATACCGACATTGCCGCCGGGAATATCCCCGACATGGTTCTGCTCGGCACGTTTTCCAGTCATTTTGACACATTCGTTCCGACCTATGAGCGTTCCGGACTCTTCTGTAACCTTGGTGAAGTGCTGGCGGCGGATGCGGATTTCCAGTATGACGATCTGTTATCCTACGTTACGGAACCGTTCAAGATCGGCGGAAAACAGTATCTGTTCCCTTTAAACCCCTCCCAGGATATGGTCTTCGGTCATGCCGCCGACTTCCCCGACGGTACGGTGAACTCCGAGGAATTTCTCGCTCTTGCCGCATCGTGGGATACACCCATCTTCGGAAAAACGACCGTGGCTACGTATCTTGAAAATGCGGCGGTACACGACTGTGTTGATGAGGAAAACGCGGTCTGCAATTATGATGACGGTTATTTTGCTTCTCTGATGACCCGGGCGGAAGCCATCACATGGGACACATCCGGCATCGACACCTCCATCAAAGCGGCAGAGCTGTTCCGCACGGGGCAGGTCAAGCTGTATTCCACCTATAACGGTTATACCAACCTTTCGGATTATGTGATGGAAATGTTGACGCTCGGCGGTGATGCGGTTCCCGTCGGTTATGCCAATCGCGACGGCGTGATCTGTATGGGCTCACAGCTCGGCGTGTATTTTGCCATTACGGAGACCTCCGATGCCAAAGCCGCGTGTGCGGATGTCCTGCAAAACATCATTGACATCAAACGTGCGAAAACCATCGGTTCCATCCGTTCCGGCGGATATACCTATTATTCCTCCGACATTGACGAACAGCTTGCGTATTTTGAGGGCAAGACCATTATCGTCAACGGCAAGCAGTCCAACATCTATACAGACGAGGAGGCCGTGGGCGTCCCCGGTACGCATATCAAACTGACAAAGGAAGATGCCGAAAAATTCCGCTCGTATCTCGATTCCATCGTCCGCCGCATTGATAACAACACCGTCTGGGCAGATATTTATTACAATGAATATTTTTCGGGCATTGAGCGGGATTGGAATACCCTGCTTGACGTGGTGCAGTCACGGGTGTCCATTTATCTGTCGGAGCAGTCGTGAAAATCACAAGGAGTCTCATCATGAAAAAAAACGCTTCCCTCCTCGCCGCGCTTCTCCTTCTCCCGGTCCTCTTGTCCTCCTGCAACCGGGACGAAACACAAAAGGAGCAGGAGCAGGCGGACATTCCCCGTTCCACTATCTTTTCCCGCACGGAGCTGCCGCTCCCCGACGGATGGGAGTGCGACAGCTTCCCCGCCATGACCTGCTCGGGTGACACGGTGACGGTGGACGTTCGCCGCCCGGTCTCCGTCGATGAGGACGGACGGGAAACCTACGAATTCTCTACTGCCATGTTCCGCCGTGACGGAACCCTGCTCTCCATCGCCGGATATCCGGAATACGGTGCGGGTACAGGGGACACCGATGCGGTATCTCTTGCCCCCGGGAACGCCGATGCCGTTCTTGCCGCCGTTTTTTCTCCCGGAAACGGCACATTTGCCGCCGAAGAAGTGCTTTCCACCGAATATGAATACACAGTTCTGGCAAACCTGTATGATGAAGACGGAGAACTGCTTTTCTCCGTCTCCCCGGCGGAGATTCAAGGATATGATTTATCGCGTGACGTCGGGAATCTGACCGGGGATGTGTTTTCCGTGGAAAACATCCTCTCCTATCCCGCAGGCGAGGAAACCGCCTACTGCATTCTGACGACCGAAGGACTGTGTGCCGTCTCGGAAACCGGGGAAACGCTGTGGTCCTACGGAAATACAAGCGATACGCCGACCGCACTCATCGCCGCCGGGGAACGTCTGCTCTATCTTTATCAGAACAAAAACGGAGAGCAACTGCTGTGTGTCCTTGACACCGATGCGGGAAAACCGGGGGCGCGGGTCACAATTCCGGAATCCCTTGCCGCATCCGGTTCCGTCAAGCTGTACGCGGGCAAAGGCTACGACATTTATGTCCGCAACAACAGCGGACTGTACGGAATGGATCTTGTCACCGATGCGGAGGGTGTTCTGATGGGAGAAGCTGTACCGGTCACGGACTTTCTGTCCTCCGGCATCGCATATCACGACATTCATTCCCTTTGCATCATTGACGACACGGCATTCATGACCGCAGAAACGGATTTCTTTGATGACGTCACGGTGAATACGCTGTACCTGCACACGATGCTCTCTGTCGATGCTCTCGCCGATAAAGAGGAGATCGTCATCGCGGGACTGTGCGGCAATTTCTATTTACAGTATCTCATCCGCGATTTCAACGCATCCTCGGAGGACTACCGCCTCGTTCTGCGCGATTATACCAAGTACGACGACGTGGAGACCCGCAAGCTTGCCTTTGATACCGACCTTGCCGCGGGAGCACTGCCGGACATCGTACTGCTTGCCGACACGGATGCGTATTCCAACAACAATGTCACCGATACGACCGTGGAGACATATGCAAACGCAGGTATTTTCTGCGACCTGACACCACATCTCCGGGCAGATGCGGATTTCCGTTATGACAACCTGCTTTCCTATGTCACAAAGCCGTATCAGGATGAAAACGGAAAACAGGTTCTGTTCCCCATGTCCGGGATGCAGAGCATGATCGTCGCACGAAAAGACGAGATCATAGCACCCCAGACCGCAGAAGAATTTCTTTCCTTTGCGGAATCGCTTACCGATGATGCGCCGCTGTTCTTTTGGGGTCAAACGGAATATGTTGCCCTTTCCGCCGCGGTGGAGGAGCGGTTTGACACGGAAACTGCGGTCTGCACCTTTGATGACGGCACACTGGAATCCCTCATTGACCGCGCCAAAGCCGTTGCCGCCGACCGCGCCAATGACAATTATGATGCGAAAGCGTCCGAGCTGTTCACAGGCGGAGATCTGCATTTTCTGACGGATGTCACCTTCAGCGGACTGTGGGATTTTGTCGAGCAAACGGACAACTGGGGCGGCAGGGATACCGTGTCGTTTGTCGGATTCCCGAATGCAGACGGGGAACTCTGCATGGGAGACGTCAATCAGTCCTATTTTGCAGTCATGGAGACCAGCGCGCACAAGGCGGTGTGCGTGGACATTTTACAGGCATATCTTGAAATGGTCACCCGGGTGGACTTTTCTCTTTTGACCGAATGCCCCGCATTCTATTCCTCCGACATTGATGCACAGATTGCGTTTCTGGAAGACAAAACGGTCATCCTTGAAAACCGCTCGACCCGCCTTGTGGATGACGAAGAAGCCGATCTCTATTCCGGTTCCGGAAAAAAATACAAGGTAACGGCGGAGGATGCCGAAGCCTACCGTGCGTATCTTGATTCCATCGTCTCCCGCGTGGACGGCAACCGCACGCCAGTCATCCTGTTCTGGGAAGAATACCGCGCCAATCCCGACCGTACCACGGCGGAAATGCTCGATGTGCTCACGTCGCGGGTGTCCATTTATCTGTCCGAGCAGCTGGACTAAAGCGGAATTTTACATTCCGATAAAATAAATGTGTCTTTTCTGTAACGATTGGAGAAAACCACTTGATTTTTTCCATGTTCTGGTGTATAATCTTATGTACCCAATAAACAGTCAACTGACCGTTTAAGGCAATACCGTAATTCAGGAGGAACACGTACATTGTCACCCCACAACACCAAAAAGGAAGACCTGCTCACGGCGCTTTCCGCGGATGAGATCCGCGGTCTGACGTCAGCCGAGGCTTCCGCCCGCCGGGAGAAATACGGCGCAAACAAACTGAAAGAAAAGAAGAAGAAAACGAATCTCCAGCGGTTTATTGACCAGTTCAAGGATGCGATGATCCTCATCCTCATCGCCGCGGCAATCGTTTCGTTTGTCGTTGCGTGCGTGGAGGGCGAACGGAAGGAATTCTTTGAACCGATCCTCATCCTGCTCATCGTCGTGCTCAATGCCGTCATGGGTGTCATGCAGGAATCCAAAGCCGAAAAAGCACTGGATGCGCTGAAAAATCTTTCGGCACCTCATGCCCGTGTCATCCGCGACGGTGCGGAAGCGGTCATTGACGCCGCTGACCTTGTCCCCGGCGACATCATCAAGCTGGAAGCCGGCGACTTCATTCCGGCAGATGCGCGCCTGCTCACCTCCGTCAGCCTGAAAAGTGAGGAATCCGCGCTGACCGGCGAATCTGTCCCGTCCGAAAAGGATGCCGCGGCTGAAGTCAAAGCCGATGCACCGCTCGGCGACAGAAACAATATGGTCTTCTCCGGCTGTTCCGTCACCTACGGTACTGCCGCCGCCGTTGTCACCGGAACCGGTATGAACACCGAAATGGGTAAGATCGCCAATCTGCTTGACAGCGAGGAAGACAGCCAGACCCCCTTGCAGCAGAAGCTTGCACAGCTTGGCAAATATCTCGGTGTCATGGCTCTGCTTGCCTGCGCCATCATCTTTGTCGTCGGTGTCGCAAACGGCATTCCGGTCATGGAGATCTTCATGACCGCCGTTTCCCTTGCCGTTTCCGCCATTCCGGAGGGGTTACCCGCCATCGTCACGGTCGTGCTTTCCATCGGTGTCCAGCGCATGGTAAAGAAGAACGCGCTCATCCGCCGTCTTCCCGCCGTCGAAACGCTCGGCTCCGCCTCCGTCATCTGCTCCGACAAGACCGGTACGCTCACGCAGAACCGCATGACCCTTGTCCGCGCATATCTCGATGAGGGAAATGTTACCGAGGACATTTCCGATCACAATTCCGATAAAATCAAAGACCTTCTGACCCTGGGTACCCTGTGCTGTGACGGTTCCGTCGTGTTCCATGACGACCGGGAAGAACACATCGGCGACCCGACCGAAACGGCGATCGTTTATGCCGCACACAAGAACGGAATGCCCAAGGACGACCTGAATGCCCGCTATCCGCGCCTTGCCGGCATCCCCTTTGACTCCGACCGCAAGCTGATGACGACCGTCAACCAAATGGACGGCAAGAACATCGTCATCGTCAAGGGCGCGTTTGACATGATGGTTCCCCGCTGTATCAAAGGCGACATGGAAGCGGCGCGCATCATGTGCGAATCCATGAGCGAAAACGCCCTGCGCGTGCTCGCTGTTGCTTATAAGGAAATCGACGAAATCCCCGCAAACCCGACCTCCGAGGAACTGGAAAACGGACTGACATTCGTAGGTCTTGTCGGTATGATCGACCCGCCGCGTCCCGAAGCACGCGATGCTGTCACGGTTTGCCGCGGCGCCGGTATCCGTCCTGTCATGATTACGGGCGACCACGTTGTCACCGCTTCCGCCATTGCGCGCGATCTCGGCATTCTGCGTGAGGGCGACCGTGCCATCACCGGTGCGGAGCTGGATGCAATGAACGATTCCGAGCTTGATGCATCGGTCGAACAGATCTCCGTTTATGCCCGCGTTTCCCCCGAAAACAAGATCCGCATCGTCAAGGCATGGCAGAGAAAGAACCAGGTCGTTTCGATGACCGGCGACGGTGTCAACGATGCACCTGCGCTCAAAGCGGCTGACATCGGCTGTGCAATGGGCATCACCGGCACGGACGTTGCCAAGGGTGCCGCCGACATGACCCTGACCGATGATAACTTTGCGACCATCGTCGATGCCGTCCGCGAGGGCCGCGGTATCTATTCCAATATCCGCAAAGTCGTAGGCTTTTTGCTCGGTACGAACATCGGTGAGGTCATCACAGTCTTTGCCGCGATGCTCCTGTGGCATAAATCTCCCCTGCTCTCCATGCAGCTTCTGTGGATCAACCTTGTGACCGACAGTCTCCCCGCCATTGCGCTCGGCATGGAAGCCGTGGAAGACGGCATCATGAACCAGAAGCCCAAGCCCAAGGATGAGGGCATCTTCGCGCACGGTCTCGGTGTCCGCGTTGTGCTCCAGGGGCTTATGTTCGCCGTTCTGACTCTCATCGGCTACAAAGTCGGTGAAACCGTCACGGGTCTTATCGAGGGCGGTCAGACAATGGCGTTCATGGTTCTGGCACTGTCCCAGATCGTACAGGCGTACAATATGCGCTCCGACCGTTCCCTGTTCAAAGTCGGCTTCTTTACCAACCGCACGCTGAACCTTGCCGCACTGGCATCCGTCGTTCTCGTCGGTCTGCTGCTGCTCACGCCGATCGGTACGGTTTTCGGTCTCGTCACCCTGCCCGCAAAGCTGTACCTGCTGGGTCTCGGTTTGATCCTCGTGCCGCTTGTCGTCATGGAGCTGTCGAAGCTTGCAGGGCTTATCAAGCACCGTCATTGACCATTTTCATCCTCCGGTTTTTGCCGGGGGATGTTTTTTATCTTGACAATTTCTCCGTTTTATGGTAGTATTCTTATATAAAAACCGTTTTCACAGAAGAAAGATCCCCCCAAAACCGCAAATTCCCGGAATCCGAGAGACATTCTCTGTCCGCGGGGTTCCAATCTCTCCCCCGATATGGTAGAATAGAAGCACAGACCGGGACGGAGCTCCACAAAAACCCCGGAAAAGAAAGGAAAACACAGATATGGAACCCAAAACCATCGGCAGCTTCATCGCCGCCCTGCGCCGTGCAAACGGTATGACCCAGAGAGAGCTTGCGGAACGCCTGAACGTCTCCGACAAATCGGTCAGCCGCTGGGAACGTGACGACGCCGCACCCGACCTCTCGCTGATCCCCGTAATCGCCGAAATCTTCGGCGTGACCTGCGACGAGCTTCTCCGCGGAGAACGGAAACCGCAAAGCGAACAGCTCCCGGCGGCAAATGCCGTACTGAACCCCCAGACACCGGGCGAAACCTCCACGGAGGACACCGCCGCCGCACCGCCCCTGTCCACAAAAGCGGAAAAACAGCGCCGTCATTTAATGAAAACTACACTTGACCAACACACAAACGGCGCACTCGTAACGCTTGCCGATGCCTTCTGCGGCTTCATCGCCGCGATGATCTGCAATCTCGGCTTCAACCGCGCGTACATCGGTTTCTTCGTCGGACTGATCTTCTTCCTTTCGGCGATATTCCTGCAGATCATGTTTTTCCGGTACACGGAAAACGCATTTTCCGATGCGGATACAGTTTCCGGTACAGAACTGGGAAGTCTACGTTTCAGGATCGTCCGCCAGACGGAATACGCGCTCGGGATCACCGCCATCCTGTTTGCGATCACACTCCCACTCATCATTTTCCCGACCGATACCTATATGGGACTGACCGCGAAATCGTGGTTTCTCTCCGGGGTCTGCGGATACGGACTTGCAGCACTCGTGCTTGTGTGCGTGGTCTGTTGGTTCATAAACGGACATCTGCTGGACTGCGGGTATATTTCGCTTGACGAAAAGGAAGAAACGGTGTTCCGTTACCGCCACAAGTTGAAAAAGACCGTTTCGCTGTCGCTTGCCGCGGTGCTCGGACTGACGCTCATCGTCTATTACGTTATCACGCAGGGACAGAGTGCGGCGGCGTTCGCACCGAAGATCACATTTGACAATTTCGAGGACTTCACCGCGTACATGGAACAGGACATTCCGTATGAATCGGCATCGTCGTATGCCGGACAGGCAGAGGAGCCGGTTTCCCTGCCGCAGGAGGTGGACGGAACACACATCTACTACGATGCCGACGGAAACGAAATTTCCGAGGAGGAAGCGCGTGCGCTGGCGGAGGCTCTCGGTCTCGCTTTTGAGGAATACACGATGTCTGACACCGTGTACTACGATCAGTACGGAAATATGATCTCCGAGGAAGAAGCGTTGAAGCGGGAGATTCTTGACCGGGACGGGAACGTGGTCTGCACCTATCTGCACCGCAACGAAACGGTTTCGGTCATTGAATACGGCGCGGACATTCTCCCCATCACCGTCATCACGCACGATGCACTGGGTGAGGGACGGCGGATGCTGTCGCTGATCGGCACGGTTTTCACATTCATTTCCATCATGGAATGCGGCGCGGCATGGATCTGGTACTTGCGTAAACGCAAAGCATAAACGAAAAACTGCATAAGACTTCGGACAGCACGGACGGAAAACACGCCGCGCTGTCTTTTTCTTTTCAAAAAACCTTGTAAATTCGTGAAAAATATGGTATACTTATTATATATATCTTTATGTACCATGTCCTTTTGATCAAAGGAGGAATCCCCATGCCCCCCATTCACGAGATCCCGGCAGATGCCGCGGCGCGCGCCGAGACCCTGCGCACCCAGCTTGCCTACCATCAGAAAAAATATTACGAAGACGATGCGCCGGAGCTGTCCGATGCGGAATACGACCGCCTATTTTATGAGCTTGTCGCCCTGGAGCAGAAATATCCCGCCCTCGATACCCCCGACAGTCCGACTCGACGGGTCGGCGGCCGCGCATCCGAAAAATTTGAAAAGGTCACACATACCGTGCAGATGGGCAGTCTGACCGACGTGTTTTCTTATGAGGAACTCCGCGCGTTCCTTGCCCGCACCGAGGAAGCACTCGGTTATGCGCCGGAATATTCCGTGGAATGCAAGATCGACGGTCTGTCGGTTTCGCTGGAATACCGGAACGGCCGCTTTGTACGCGGTTCCACGCGCGGGGATGGCTTTGTCGGTGAGAATGTTACGGAAAATCTCCGGACGATCAAGTCCATTCCCCGCATCCTGCCGCGCGACGATATTCCGTATCTGGAAGTCCGCGGTGAAGTCTATATGCCGCACAACCGCTTTGAAACCCTGAACCGGGAGCGCGAGGAAAACGAGGAATCGCTGTTTGCCAATCCCCGCAACGCCGCGGCGGGTTCTCTGCGCCAGCTCGATGCGTCCGTCACGGCACAGCGCGGACTGGATATTTTCGTGTTCAACGTGCAGGCGGCGGAGGGAATTTCCTTTTCCGGGCACACGGAAAGTCTTGATTTTCTCGCTGATGCCGGATTTTCCGTCATACGGGAGAGGGAACTGCTCTCGGATGCGGATGCCATTGTCAGGAGGATCGAGGAGATCGGTGAGATGCGGTCTTCCCTTCCCTACGACATCGACGGGGTCGTCATCAAGATCGACCGCCTGTCCGACCGCGCGGCACTCGGTGAAACGGCTTCCACCCCCAAGTGGGCAGTCGCCTACAAATTCCCACCGGAGGTCAAAAAGACCCGCCTGCTCGACATCGTGGTACAGGTCGGCAGAACCGGTGTCCTGACGCCGAACGCGGTGTTGGAACCCGTCCGCCTTGCCGGAACCAGCGTGTCCCGTGCGACACTGCACAACATCGACTTCATCCGCGAACGTGACATCCGCATCGGCGATACCGTTTATGTGCAAAAAGCCGGCGACATCATCCCGGAGGTCCTGCGGGTCGAAAAAGCGGACCGTACCGGCGCGGAAGTGGAATATTCCATGCCCGAGGTCTGCCCGTCCTGCGGCGGCCCGGTCTTCCGGGACGAGAACGAAGCAGCGACCCGCTGTTCCAATCCCGCGTGTCCGGCACAGCTTCTGCACAGTCTGGCGCACTTTGTTTCCCGTGATGCGATGAACATCGACGGGCTCGGCATTCAGGTATTGAAGCAGCTGCGGGAAGCGGGACTGGTGCATTCCCCTGCCGACCTTTATAATATAAAGGAAGAAGATGTTTCCCCGCTCGACCGTATGGGAAAGAAATCGGCGGAAAATCTTGTCCGCGCCATCGCCGCATCCAAGGATGCGGGTGCAGACCGGCTGATCTTCGCGCTCGGCATTCCGGGTATCGGACAGAAAGCGGCGCAGACGCTTGCAAAACGCTTCGGCGACATCGAAGCACTGTTCACATCAGATCATGACACGCTCTGTGCCATTGACGACATCGGTTCCGTTACCGCGGACAGCATCATCGGATACTTTGCAAATCCCGAAGTGCGGCATCTCATCGACCGTCTGCGGGAGGCAGGCGTGAAAACCACCTACGAAACGACGGTGCAGAGTGCCGTGCTTGCCGGAAAGACGTTCGTCCTGACGGGAACGCTCCCCACGATGACACGCGACGAAATGTCCGCGCTCATTGAAGCCAACAGCGGCAAGGTTTCCTCGTCTGTTTCCAAGAAGACGTCATTCGTCGTCGCGGGTGCGGAAGCTGGTTCCAAGCTGACAAAGGCGCAGACGTTGGGCATTCCCGTGTTGTCACAGGACGAAATGCTCGCCATGATCCATCACACAGAATAACAGGAGAATTTATCATATGTTTATCGACCAGGTCAAAATTTATATCAAGGCAGGCGACGGCGGCAACGGTGCCGTGTCGTTCCACCGGGAAAAATACGTTGCGGAAGGCGGTCCGGATGGCGGTGACGGCGGCCGCGGCGGTAATATCGTCTTCGTCATCGATGAGGGCACCAATACCCTGCTCAACTTCCGTTATCACCGGAAATTCGTCGCACAGAACGGCGAAAACGGCAAAGGCGGCAAGATGCACGGCGCAACGGCGGAAGATCTCATCATCCCCGTTCCCGCAGGAACCGTCATCCGCGATGCCCAGACCGGTGCCATCATCAAGGATATGTCCGACTGCGGGCCATTCGTGTGTCTGCGGGGCGGCAACGGCGGCTGGGGAAACCGGCATTTTGCGACCCCGACCCGCCAAATTCCGCGTTTTGCCAAGTCCGGTATCCGCGGCAAGGAAATGGAAGTCACGCTGGAACTGAAAATGCTCGCGGATGTCGGCTTTGTCGGTCTGCCGAACGTCGGAAAATCGTCCATCCTTTCGATGATCTCCGCCGCAAAACCGAAGATCGCCAATTATCACTTCACCACGCTGTCCCCGGTGCTCGGCGTTGTCTCGACCGGCGGAGAGGGCGGCGGCTTTGTCGCGGCGGACATTCCCGGTCTGATCGAAGGCGCATCGGACGGTCTGGGACTCGGCCATGATTTCCTGCGCCACGTCGACCGCTGTCGGCTTTTGCTCCATGTCGTGGACGTTGCGGGCAGTGAGGGGCGCGATCCCATCGAGGACATCCGTCTCATCAACGAAGAACTTTCCCGCTATTCCGAGGATCTCGCCGCGCGCCCGCAGATCGTAGTTGCAAACAAGCGCGATCTTCTGCCGCCGGATGCCGATCTGTCCGCATTTGAGGACTTTGTCGCGTCGCTCGGGTATCCGCTCATTTATGTTTCCGCCGCAACCGGCGAAAATGTCAAACAGATGGTCTACATGGCGGCAGAGCTTCTGCGGGAACTGCCTCCGCTCACCGTCTACGATGCCGATTATGTGGAACCGATGCCCGAGATCGAGCCTGGCAACCACGACATCACCCTGCGCCGCGAGGGCAAGGTCTGGATGGTCGAGGCGGACTGGCTTTACAATCTGGTCGGCTCCGTCAACTTCGAGGATCGCGAATCGCTCAATTACTTCGACCGCACTCTGCGCAATTCCGGCGTGTTCCAGAAGATGCGCGAGGGCGGTGTCCGCGACGGCGATACCGTCAATATTTACGATTTTGAATTTGATTTCATTGAATAAGGAGGCACAGGACATGGAACTTTACAACCATCCCGCCGCGCTCGGTGCCGTTGATGCACTCGGACGCGCCCTGACCACATCCGCTGTTGACCGTCCCGCAAAAGCGCGCCAGGTCGGACTTTTCTACTTCCTCTGGTGCGGCGAGCACGGCAGACACAAGCCTTACGACGTTTCCAAGATCGTCGCCGCTGACCCTGATGCCGGACACCACACCGATTCCCCCGCATGGGGCGGTATCGGAACGTATCACCACTGGGGAGAGCCGTTCTACGGGTACTATTATTCCGACGATGAATGGGTCATCCGCCGCCATATGCAGCTGTTCTGCGATGCGGATATTGATTTCCTGTTCTTCGACACGACCAATGCCGCCATTTACGAAAAGAATGTCAAAATCGTCCTGCGCGTTCTGCAGGAATACCACGATGCTGGCTACCGGATTCCGAAAATCATGTTCTACACCAACACCCATTCCGGAAAAACCGTGCAGAACATTTATGAGACCATCTACAAGCCCGGCTATTGCCCCGATACCTGGTATTATTATGAGGGCAAACCGCTGATCATCGCCGTGAAAGAGGAATGCTCCGAGGAAACAAAAGCATTTTTCAACATCAAAATGTCCCAGTGGCCGAACGAACCCGACAAGCGCGGCGGCTGGCCGTGGATGGACTTCACCCGTCCCCAGCGCGTGTTTGAAAATCTGGGCGGCGTTCCGGAGGTCATCAACTGCTCTGTTGCACAGCATCCCCAGCTCCGCTTCGGCGACTCCGTTCTGTACGGTGAAACGACCAACTGCGGCCGCGCATACCACAACGGCGAAAACGATCCCGCACCGGATGCTTACATTCACGGCTACAACTTCGCCGAGCAGTTTGACCGCGCCATCGAATGCGACCCGCCCGTCGTGCTCGTCACCGGCTGGAACGAATGGATCGCCGGCCGCTGGCAGGGGATTCCCGAACGTCCCATCATGTTCGTGGACTGCGCCAACTACGAATACAGCCGTGACCTTGAAATGATGCGCGGCGGTTACTTTGACAATTATTACTTGCAGTTCATCGACTGCATCCGCCGCTACAAGGGTCAGTCTTCCCTGCCCGCGGAACGCGAGCGCACCTGGTATCATGTCCCCGGCGGCAATTTCCACCGCGACAATGACGGCTACGGCACGCATTACACGAACACCACCGGCAGAAATGCCCTGCGATCCCTGACCGTCACCTACGCAGAGGGCGGTCATACCCTCGTCACCGTCACCACGCACGCACCACTGTCCCATGACCGTACCGGCAGTTTTCTGCAGCTGTTTCTGCGCACCGAGGAAGATCAGGTGTGGAACTATACCGTGATACCGAACGCAGACGGGACGACCGCCGAAATGTACTGTCTGACCGATATAAACGACTTTACAAAGCGGAAGCGTGTAACGACAGTTCCAGTCACAGTTAGAGAAGATTCCGTCACCTACGATCTGCCAACATCCTCCCTTTCCGCACAGTGGTTCAAGGTTTGTGACAGCACGGAGGAGGTCACATCCCCCGAGGATTTTTATGACAAGGGCGACACTCTCCCCGCAGGACGGCTGTATGCGGTCATGAAACGTTAAACTACATAATAAAAAAGGAGAGATTCCCATGAAGCGCTCCCTGTTCATCGGTATTCTGGTGCTGTTTCTCTGCATGGCAGTGTCGTGCCGAGATGAAACAGTGGACAATCAAGACGATCGCTCCACCATCTTCCGCGGAGAAGTCATTGACCTCAGAGGACAGGATGTGGCGGAGCCGTCCGGCATGGTGTCGGATGGAACGAATCTCTGTATTCTTGTCCAGAGCTCCTCGGATGTGTATGCACCTCTTACGCTGGATGCGGACGGTAATCACAAAACGGACAGCACTCTGGCACCGCAAAGAGGTCTATATAACCCGTACCACGGCGGTGCGCGTGTGTCGGATACCTTTTATCTGGATACCGGCGAGAGGATCACCTTTGAAACCAAGTATACCGAAACCGATGCGGATGTCTGGGCGGTTCTGCGCCAAGGCAGCAATGTCCTCTTTTCCGTCTCCCCAGCCGCAGACCTCGGATACGACCTGCGCACCGACGATCCCACGGCGGGCGAAACCTTTCTCATCAAGGATGCGGTTTCGCTTGCAGCGGAAACCGGCACAGTCTATGTACTTCTGACATCCGAGGGTCTTTGCGCTTACCGCGCGGACGGGTCTCTTATCTGGACACAGCGTGGGGAGACCGGTTCCGACATTGTTGTCTGTGACGCGGGACTCTTGCTTCTCTCCTATGATGAAGCAGGACAAGCGTTGTACCGCATTTCCCCGGCAGACGGAGCGAGATCGAAGATCCCGTATCCGGACGAAACAGCTGATTTCTGTGCGACCGGTGACAATGATGCCCTGTTCACGGGCGGCGGACACGACCTGTACGCCACCACCATCGGCGGTCTGTACGCGCTTGATTTTACGGAAGACGGAGACGCGCTCACCGCACACGTCACGCACATCATGGATTGGCTTTCCTCCGGCATTCTGCCAGGTTCCGTTCACAATATCTGCATGATGGACGCCGAAACCGCATTCCTTGTCACGGACGATCTGTCGGGAAACGGCGGCGGTCATACGCTGTCCCGTTATACGATGATCCCCAAAGACGAGCTGATACAAAAGGAGCAGGTCGTCCTTGCTCTGTTTGAAACGCGCAATTCGTATCAGCTTCCGGTTTTCTACTTCAACCGGACGTGTGAAACGCATGAGATCGTCATCCGCGATTATTCGATGTATGACGAAGATGAACGGGTTCTCACGCTCAATGCCGATATTGCCGCAGGAGACATTCCGGATATCGTCATTATGCCGCAGTATTCTACGATTGACACCGCGCTGTCGGTCTACGAACGGTCGGGACTGTTCTGCGATCTGACACCGCTGATGCAGTCGGATGCGGATTTCCGGTATGACGATCTTCTGTCATATGTCACAACACCGTATCTTCTGAACGGAACGCAATATCTGTTTCCGCTGACACCGTCTTTCACCTGTTATGTCGGCGATGCGGCGGTCTTTTCCGGGCCTGTCACCGTGGATGAATATCTGGATCTGTGCGAGGAGACCGGCGGACTCCCGCTTGCAGGAAAACGGCTGTTTTCTGCCGCGGTGGACGATCATTACGATGAATCGACGGCAACCGCGACGTTTGATGACGGAACATTGGAGAAGCAGATGACCCGTTCCGAATCCATGCAGGACAATACGGGGTCTTCCCTGCTGTCCGGGCTTTATCTGCCGTACACAACGGTATTTTCCTTTGTGGAGCAGACAAACGTGTACGGCGGTTACGACCGCTTCACAGCGGTCGGATATCCGAATGCGGAACGGGAGCTCTGCATGGGTGCAGTTCTGTCGGATTTTTATGCGGTCACAGAAACGTGCTCCGCAAAAGACATCGCCGTTGATTTTCTGCAGTCGCTGATGGAGGATATGACGCCGATCCCGCTGTCGGAAATGTCGCGCGAATATCAATACGTCACCATTCCGTTCGGTTATACCTATTACAGATCAGACCTTCTTGCACAGGCGGAGGAATTCAAAGGGTATACGGTCGTCGTGCAGGGATCGCTTTACCGTCTGTTTGAAGACGATGACCCTGCTCTTGCCAATGCCGACGGAACGCATCTGAAAGTTACGGAGGGGGATGCACAGGCATTGATCGAACTGCTTGATTCCGTCACCCGCAGGGTCAACGACGGTGCTCCCGTCAATCGGTTGTTCTGGGAGACTTATTTTGAAATGACCGACCGTCCGCTCTCTGATATGCTCGATATCGCGCAGTCGAAGATCTCTATTTATCTTGCAGAACAGCAGGATTAAAACCGCACAACCCCGCGGTCGCAAAAGAAAGGAGTATGCTTCCTCATCGTTTCAGAGGAAACCGATATCATTATGGCACTAGAAAAAGTCATCGCATTTTTTGAAGAAAAAGGCATCGCCGACCGCATCCGGATTCTGGACGAATCTTCCGCGACCGTTGCCCTTGCCGCAGAAGCACTGCACTGTTCACCGGCACACATCGCAAAAACGCTGTCGTTCATGACCTCGGACGGCCCCATCCTCATTGTCGCCGCCGGAGATGCCAAGGTCGACAATGCAAAATACAAAACGTATTTCGGTGTCAAAGCGAAAATGCTCACCCCCGAGGAGGTCGTACAGTACATCGGTCATGCTGTCGGCGGCGTGTGTCCGTTCGCAGTCAACGACGGTGTCACAGTCTATCTTGACGACTCCCTCAAACGCTTTGAGACCGTCTTCCCTGCCTGCGGGTCGTCCAATTCCGCAATTGAGCTGACCCCGGCGGAGCTGGATATGTATGCTTCGCCCCGCGCATGGGTCGATGTCTGCCGGCTGCTGTAACACCGGAGCATTCTGCCCTTGTACGATCATTTTTGTATATAAAAAACCGTCCGGAACGCATTTTCATGACCTCTGTCCGGGCGGTTTTGCTTTTATTTTGCAATTTTCGGGAATTTCTGCGGAAAGTTCCAAAAAATACATTGACAAAACCGATAAAATATGGTAAAATGATACCAACAGGATAACGTATCCCATTCATCAAAACGATTGCTACAGAAAAGGAAACCGCATTATCATGAAAAAGAACGATTCCAGAATTTATGATCCCGCCGTGGAATGTATGGACCGTGACGAGCTTCACAGAATCCAACTCGAGAGGCTCAAAGAAACCGTAAAGCTTGTTTATGACAAGGTGCCGATGTACCGGGAACGCATGGATGCAAAGGGTGTGAAGCCTGAGGACATCCAGACGCTTGAAGACCTTTCCAAGCTTCCGTTTACCAACAAATCCGATCTGCGCGACCAGTTCCCCTTCGGTCTGCTCGCGGCAGATAAATCCGAAATTGTCCGTATCCAGGGTTCCTCCGGCACAACCGGCAAGCCGATCGTCTCCGGTTATACCGAAAACGATGTTGAGGTCTGGACGGAAATGGTTGCGCGCGCACTCGCGGCAGCCGGCGGCGGAAAGGATGACATCGTTCAGGTCACATACGGCTACGGTCTGTTCACTGGCGGTCTGGGCGCGCATCAGGGTGCGACCCGCATCGGCGCAATGACCGTTCCGATGTCCTCCGGCAACACGCAGAGACAGCTGATGATGATGCACGACCTCGGCGCAACGATGTTGTGCTGCACACCCTCTTATGCCATTTTCCTTGGTGAATCGCTCAAGGAGCTCGGTTATGATTTAAGCGAATTCCAGCTGAAATCTGGATGCTTCGGCGCGGAACCGTGGACGGAAGAAATGCGTGACAAACTGGAAGAACTCTTTGACATCAACGCATACAATATCTACGGTCTGACCGAGATCGCAGGCCCCGGCGTTTCCTACGAATGCCCGGCAAAGGACGGTATGCACATCTGCGAAGACCATGTCATCGCCGAGATCATCGACCCCGAGACCGGAGAGCCGCTCCCCTACGGTACGCGCGGCGAGCTTGTCTTCACGACCATCACCAAAACGGGTATGCCGATGATCCGTTACCGCACGCACGACATCTGTGTTCTGACAGAAGAACCCTGCTCCTGCGGCAGAACCCATGTCCGTATGGGCCGCATCACGGGCCGTACCGACGATATGCTCATCATCCGCGGTGTCAACGTCTTCCCGAGCCAGATCGAATCCGCACTTCTGCGCGTTTCCGGTGTCGCACCGCACTATATGCTCATCGTTGACCGTGTCAACTCCACCGATACGCTGGAAGTCCAGGTCGAGCTGACGGATGAAATGTTCTCCGACAAAGTTGCCGACCTCGAACGTGTCCGCGACGAGATCAAGGAACAGATCAAGTCCGTCGTCGGTATTTCCGCGACCGTCAAGCTCGTCCCGCCGAAGTCCATCCAGCGCTCCGAGGGCAAAGCAAAGCGCACCATCGACAAACGCGGTTTGACCGAATAATTTCCATAACTATAAAGGAGGCATTCTGCCATGTTTATCACCCAGATCTCCGTTTATCTTGAAAACAACCGCGGTACCCTGCGCAAACTGACCGGTGTCCTGGCTTCCGCCGGCATTGATATGCTCGGACTTTCCGTCGCCGATACCTCCAATTTCGGCATCGCACGCATCGTTGTCAGAGAAAAGGACTTCTCCGCCGCCATCGCCGCACTGATCGATGCAGGCTACATGGCAATGAAGAACCAGGTGCTCTGCGCCGCCGTTCCGAACAGACCCGCAGGACTCGACAGCGTTCTTGCCGTCATTGATGCACAGCATCTGTTCATTGAATATATGTATTCGTTCAACTACAGTCTGGACGGCAACGCGCTGATGATCCTCCGTCTCAACTCCGACGAAATGGACAACAAGGCCATTATCCGGAATCTGACCGAAAACGGTGTCCGCCTCTTGACTCAGGAAGAGGTCAATGCGCTGTAAGCAAAACGTAACATAATAAAAAGAAGCGGTGTTTTTACGAATGGGTTCTTTGTCCTGCGTGTGATAATAAAATCCGCTTGAAGATACGAACAGATACCGTGTTACAGAACTTTCCGCTATATTGCCCAAAATGCAAACAAGAATCACTTATCGCTGTAAAACAACTGAATGTTACGATGATTAAGTAGTCAAAAGAGAGAACCCATAATCTAAAGCTGTTGGGTTATCGGCTTATTCTTTTGAAAAGTTACAATATGTTCTGGATTTTGACGAAAATAAATAGTATGATAGTGGTTAGCTGCGCCTAACTGCTTTAAGGAGGTGGTTATACGAATACTGAACAGGAAGCTATACTTTTATCTTAAATTCTGTGTGAGGATAACTTTGAAGATAACAGAGTTTCTTTTTGTGGAATTAATTTGTATGAGCTAACTGACTTAATCTAAATCAGTTAGCTCTTTACTTATGAATAATGAAATTTTGTTGCCAAATCGTTGCCACAACTTCGCCAAAACACGACTTTTACGGCTCTACAGCCGGGAAATGTGCCAAAAGCAAATCAAGATTTGCTCCTGCGAAATTATTCCATTCGCTTACGAGTTCTTTCCCATAGTTACTTTTCGCCTTATTTTGGGCGAATTTCTCGGTGATTTTGCTCGTTTTGCTTCGTTTTTCTCTGTATTCTCTGTGTTCTCAGCCCGTTTGGTACTGTTTTGGTATCAAAGCTTGGTATCAATTTTCTGAAAAATCGGCGGAGAAAAATTCCGTTATTCTTTTTGAGTAATTGATACGTGGCCCTGTTCTACAGTTCAACTGGCTTTGATGTTTGAATACAAAGGTGGATGTAAAGGTCGTGCTCCTTTTTTAGAGCATATTCATTATATCACATGTTTGGTAAGATAACAATTATCTTAGGTTGTTGGGTTTGCAATCTTGTCCTCTTATGTGAGTATTGTAGTTTCTAGAAACTTTGCAACACCGTCTCGGTCATTACTGTCAGCAATGTAATCTGAGACCGTCTTTACTTCATCAATTGCACTAGAAACTGCAACAGCCGTACCGGCAAGTCTTAACATACCTAAATCGTTAGTATCATCCCCGAATGCAATAATATCAATCATGTTTATGCCTATATAATCTGCAAGTATCCGCAAAGCGGTTTCTTTTTCGGAATTTCTTGCAGCAAATCTACGCCACTTTTCACCAGTAAAATTAATTACCGTGCAATTGGGACAGGTTCTGCTGATTTCTTCAACCCACTCGTCATTTTCAAGTTCCGATGTTATTTTATAGGCAGGAGTTCTGAAATTCTTAAAATCAGAATAAGTAAAAGCTGCATGGCGATCAGGGTCACTTGGAACAAAATTGCAAAAATAACCTTCATCGCATTCCACGGTAATTAAGCCTGTGTCGTTTGTAAACTGACGACACATCTTTACGATAGTAGCAACATCATCCTGTGCCATCAGATTTCTATATATTATTTCGCCTTTGACATTTATCGTGGCACCACCGTCAGAAACGATAATATGCGGCTTGATTTCTTCAACAAATCGGGCCATAGCATTTTCAGCACGCGCAGTAGCAAAAGCAATTAAATATCCTTGCGTTCGGCACTTCTCAAACACTTTTACGGTGTATTCCGAAATGCTTTTATCGCTTCGCAACAGAGTATTATCGAGGTCTGTAATAATCAGCTTCATATGCCACCTCCTGTGAAAAATTAATAAATCATCCATTGGTATTCGTTTTTCGAACAGATAAACGGTATCAATTTGGTATCAACGGGATGATATTTTCAAAAAGTGCCCGAAAACACAGTGATTTTCGGGCACTTGCAAGCCAATAGATATTATTCCCACTCGCTTACGAGTTCTTTCCCACAGTTACTTTTCGCCTTATTTTGGGCTAATTTCCGTGAGTTTTCTCTCGTTTTGCTTCGTTTTTCTCTGTATTCTCTGTGTTCTCAGCCCGTTTGGTACTGTTTTGGT